>JABDAE010000011.1 GCA_013289325.1 Chlamydiota bacterium | reverse complement strand
GTTAAAGCAAGCGATCTGCCCTCTGCATTTGGAAGCAAAGCCAATCGGCTCTGTTGCTTCACAAGGCGCGGCGAGGCAAATTGTTGCATGCCTCTCACGTCTGCACGGCGAAAGAAATGCTCAGCTTTAGTCACGCCCATCTCTTTTGCTTTTGAAACAAGCAGAAATCCTCGCTCAGTGTCAAGCGATCCACCAACCCCACGAATCAAACAAACGGCAAAGTTAAAGGTGGCTTGCGCATTTTCTAAAGCCGCACCTTCTTCATAGTAAGATCTTGCGGCAATTTGTTTGGCGATCACGACCTCATCAACACTTTCCGTTTCATCGCTTTCGTTTTCAGGATCGTAATGGATCATTCCCAATAGGGTAAAAGCGCTACCGGTGGCAGTTTGATGGCGCGGATCTAGGGGAAAGTCGTCAGTTATTTCAACGGCTTTTTCTAATTGCTCTTTAGCGAGATTTAGCCACTGTATTTTTAAAGATTGATCGGTTTCTTTATGATATTTTTCATAGTAATAGGCGCCGCACCTTGCCATCGCCTCTCTATTTTTAAGCGAAACAGCTTTAAGGTAATCCTCTTCTTTATTTAAAAGAATTGCCCTTTGCAAGTAGGCTTCATGGTGCTTTGGATTTTTTTCGATCAACTTATCTAATATTTTTTGCGATTCCGTTGGCTCATTGACTTGTAAAAAAAGTCTTGCAAGTTTCACGAGGTCCACATTGCCGCCAAGCTCTTTGGCTTGGATGTAATGCTCAATGGCCAGCCCCCGATTAAAAACTTCATTTTGCTCATCGCTAAAAATATCTCCTAAAGCGATATGAGAATCGGCGTGTCCACGGTCAGCAGCTTTTTGCAATAGCCTAATTGTTGTACTTAAATCTTTTCTATAGATGCCTCTATCCTCTTGAAAAAATTTGGCAAGAGAAAAAGTGGCTTCATTATCCTCTTTCTCATCGCCAAGGGTAAAGTATTCAAGCGCTTTTGCAAGTGACGCCCCTTGGATTTTGTTTTCAAGGTGCAGTTTGCCAAGAGGAGCACAAGCTAAGAAACATTTTCCCTCGCTAGTACCCTCAATGGCGAGTAAAAGCAATGTCTTCGCCTGTTCATAATTAATGGTCTTATTTGCAGCGCTCGCAAATCGAGGATTTATAAAAAATAGCGCTCTAAAATAGGTAGAAAACGGGCACCCCTTATCTGAGGCCTTTGCAAAGTGGCGAGATGATAATTTATAATTTTCTTTTTTAAAGTAGCAAAGACCTAAATAGTAGTTGACTTGGGAGTCACAATTTTTCCAAAGATATTTTTTAAAGTGTACAATAGCAGCGTCTAACTCTTGCATATCATATTGGTATATTCCAAGATGAAAATGGGCGTGCAGATCCCCTTGTTCAGCCGCCTTTGTCCATTCCTCTTTAGCTTCAATTAGCTTTTCCTCTTGATAAAGGCATTTGCCATGCTCAACAATAGAGGGAATATGCCCTTGACTTGCTAGCTTTCGATATATTTCTTGATAGGAATTTTCTCCCTCGTCTTCGACTTCTTCTTGATAATGCTTGGCAAGAAGATAGTGAGCTTCAGGATCGATTGTTGCTTGATCGCCCTCAAACGTTTGCATAAACTGCTGAAACAATCTCTGTATTTCCTCCTTTTTAGCGGTGATTTCGCTAGAAGGTAGACCTCCACCCGCTTCTATTTCTTTTATCTCTTTTCTATAGAGCTTTTGAAGGAAATAGGCAGCTAAATTATTCCCATTTTTTGCGGCGTGTTCATAACACGTTTTGGCCGTTTCCAGATTAATAGGGGTACCATATCCATATTCATGGCATTGCCCTAGGTAGGCAATAGCTGCTTGGTCTTCATTGTATTTGCCTCTTACTAAGAGAGAGAGTGCCATTTGATGATCTTGTTCCACCCCATGACCCCTTAAGTAGCAAAGAGCAAGGGGGACGATCGCGCCTTGGTGGCCATAATCAAGCGCTTTTTTAAAGTGATTGTGGGATGCTTTTAAGTCTTGGGTGGGTCCCAAAGAGTGTTTAATTCCCTCTTCATAACATTTCTTGAACTTCTTTTTGGCATATGCATCGATTGCTATGGTGGCAACGAATCCAATCGGCGTGCAGACGAGTAATACGCGCCAATAGGGTTTGGAGTATTTTTGATATGTCCGATAACGATCGCTGTGGATATCTCTGATGGGCTTTTTATCAAGAGCTCGCTTATAGACTAAGATACAGCCAGCAGCAACACAGCCGACAATTGGCACTTTTTCAACGAAACGGTCCAACTCTACTAAGGTGCGCGGAAATGATGAATGGACTTTCATGCTCATAACTACTCCTACAATATTTAATAATTTAATACTACGAGTTTATGGTTTTAAAGACAATGAGATCATCTTTCATGGACGCAATCGACAAGGACTTTAACGGCATCGACAGGAGTATCTGGCGCAATCCCATGGCCGAGATTAAAGATATACGCCGGATCATGGCGCATGGCGTTAAGGATACCCTTTGCCTCCTTCCTTATCACACTTGGCGCTGCATGTAATACATCCGGATCTAAATTGCCCTGCAACGCAATCGATTGGGGAACACGCGAGCGGAGTGAAGCAAGATCGACGCTCCAATCGACACTAATGCCGCTTGGAGAGATAGCGGCGATCTCTTGAATAAATGAGGACGCGCCCTTGCAAAAAAGAATAACAGGCACTTTTGGCTTTATGCTTTTGATGATCTTTTCCAAATACATAAGAGAAAACTCTTTAAATTGCGAAAAGCCCAAAAAGCTGGCCCACGATTCAAAGACTTGTACCACTTCAACGCCTGCCTCAATTTGCATATGCAAAAATTCAATCGCGCAATCAGTCAGTCGATTTAAAAGAGCGTGAAATGAGACAGGATCTTGCCACATCCATTTCTTCGTCTTAGAAAGCATACGGCTGCTTTTACCTTCGATCATATAACTTGCAAGGGTAAAGGGAGCGCCGCAAAAACCAATTAATGGTACTTTAAGGGAGGACTTTAAAATTTTGATGCCCTCTGTCACATACTGCAGGCGCTCTTTCATCGACTGTCCATGCAAATGTTTTAAGCTTTCCCCTTGTACAAGTGGCCTTTCAATGATAGGGCCGATTGCATCTTCAAACCTTAGGCCCACATCTAAGGCTTCAGGAATCACCAAAATATCGGAAAAAAGAATCGCAGCGTCCATCCCAAAAGCCTTGATTGGCAGCTCTGTGACTTTCGCAATTAGCTCTGGCTGATGGCACAACTGTAAAAAAGTATGTTTTTCTCTTAAAGCGCGATACTCTGGCATATAACGACCGGCCTGCCGCATGATCCAAATAGGCGGTGTGCCACTTAGCTTACCATTTAAGGCCTGTAATATTTTTTGAGTCATTTATAAAATCCGCTTTAAAATGGCAGGCACCGTAAAACCAAACTCTTCTTCCAAATCCTTTTGCTTGGCCGATGCGCCAAATCCCTTCATGCAAATGGCAATGCCATCTCTTCCAATCATCTTATGCCACCCTTGTTCAACGCCCGCTTCTATTGAAATGCGCTTTTTAAAATCGCCTCCAATAATCTTTTCTTGATACTCCTTACTTTGCAAATCAAAAAGTTCTACACAAGGCATCGAAACAAGACGCACCCCCTTGCCCATCTTTTCAAGTTCTTGCATCACACTAAAAGCTAAATCAACTTCCGATCCTGTTGCAATAATGAGAAAATCATTTTTCTCCTTTTCCTTGCTAAGGATATACCCGCCTCTTCCTAACCCTTCTGCAAAGGGGACATCGGTGCAACTTAATGTCTTTAGATTTTGTCTTGAAAGCAAAATAGCGGTCGGACCTTGAAATTTAAGCGCTGCCATCCAGGCCATTTTTACCTCGTTGGCATCTGCCGGGCGTATCACCTGTAGATTTGGGATCGCACGAAGCGCCGCATAGTGCTCAACCGGTTGATGAGTCGGTCCATCTTCTCCTAAAAACACCGAATCATGGGTAAATTGATACACGACTTTCACTTTCATAAGAGCTGCTAAACGAATGGCATTTCTCATGTAATCTGAAAAAGTCAAAAACGTCCCCACATAGGGGATGATCATACCAGTCTCAGCAAGTCCTGTGGCCATCGTCGCCATCCCAAATTCCCTAACGCCAAATTTAATGTTGCGCCCATTAAAATTATCTGAGGAAATAATGGAATAGCTTTTCATCATCGTAAGATCTGAGCACGAAAGATCAGCAGAGCCTCCATAAAGACCCGGCAGCCAATTTGCAATGGCATTAATCACATCATTGGACGCCTTTCTTCCAGCTACTGGAGAGGCAATTGCAATTGCCTTAAGTTTAGCTTCAATATCGGCTGGCAAGCTCCCCTTTTCCATCGCTATATACTCTAAATGAAGCAAAGGGTTTTCTTCTTTCCAAGCATGGAACATCTCATTCCATTCTCTTTGCCTCATTTCAGAGCGCTTAAGCTTATCTTGAAAAAACTGATAGACGCCCTCCGGAACAAAAAATTCAATATCCGGTGCATTTAAGGCCATCTTAGTTGCCTTCACCTCTTCTTTTCCAAGCGGCGATCCATGCACCTTAAATGTACCCGCCTTATTAGGAGACCCCTTTCCAATGATCGTATGCATAATGATAAGGCGGGGGCGCTCTTGAGACCCTTGCACTTCCTTCATGACACTATGCAGAGCATTTAAGTCATTACCATCAACCGTAAACACTTCCCACCCATAGGCCTCATAGCGTTTCTTTGTATTTTCAGAGCAAGACTCACTTAAAGGTCCATCTAATGTGACATGGTTTGCGTCATAGATCGCAATCAAGTTATTGAGTTTTAAATGCCCGGCAAATGAGGAAACTTCCGACGTCACCCCCTCCATCACACACCCATCACCCATCAAACAATAGACTTTGCCCCCAAAAAGAGTGTGAAGACCTGTATTAAATTTTGCGGCAAGCAGCTTCAATCCAAGCGCCTGCCCTACAGCATTGCCAAGACCTTGACCAAGAGGGCCTGTCGTTGTCTCGACCCCTTCTGTGTCAAGCGACTCGGGATGTCCAGGCGTTTTGGAATGCAGCTGCCTAAATTGTTTAAGATCGTCTAAGGAAAGATTATATCCCGACAAATGCAAAAGCGAATACAAAAGCATCGATCCATGCCCTGCCGATAGAATAAAGCGATCTCGCCCCGCCCATTTTGGATCTTTGGGATTGTATCTTAAAACGTTCCCAAAAAGGTATGCACCAAATTCAGCGCAACCAAGAGGAAGCCCCGGATGGCCAGAATCTGCTCTTTGGACGGCGTCCATAGATAAAATTCTGACAGCTAAGGCGATCTTTTCTAAAATTTCTTTTTCTTGTGGAGCTAGCATTGCTTGGGGCTGCTCTTTAGTAAACGAGCTATCTTTTACTGATTTCATTAATTTATATCCTTAAAAGTTTAAAGAAAAATGATCAATCACTTTTCCATCAATTGAAATGGCTTTATACTCTGCGCTAGAATCGTTTAGATCCACTAGCCAAAAATGGTTCGTCGAACTTGCTTTTTTTAAGTACCACGCTCTTGTATGGACTCTTCTTGGAGGTTTTCCCCAAGCGCCATCTCCTAAATATATTGTCCCTTCAGCTTCTGAAACCTTCTTCCCATCTCGCAAAGGGTGCGTTCTCTTAAATGCATGGTCGTGGTGCTCAAAGGCCACATTGAGATGAAAGGCGTCAAAAAGTCCAAGCCAAGCGCGCCTTGCCGGCAAAGAAAGAATGTAGGGCCGAAAGCTTGGATAGAGGGGAACATGGTAAACGGCAATCTTATTTTTAGCGTCACTATGTTTTTTTAATGCTTGCTGCAGCCACGTTAACTGCGCCCCGTGATAGGAAGCAATATGCCCTGAGTCCAAAACAAATAACACTGTATTTTTTCCCAATTTACGATCAAAATAAGTCGCGCCTCCTTGTGGAAAAAAATAGCTAAACAAGGGAGAGAATTCCCCGACACTTACATCGTGGTTGCCAACTGCGACAATTAAAGGAATTGTACGACCATCAGGCGTTATCAAATTTTTCTCGAGCATAGAAAACCACTCATCCCATTTTCCAATATTTGCAACTGTTCCGACAGCATAGACAAGATCCCCACCTAAAACAATGACATCAGGAGAGTATGAGGCAACTTGCCTACTCATTTTTATTGAGCTTTCACTGATTCCAATATCGCCCCCTTGCGCTATACGGAGTGGGCCGTCTAAGGGAAGCGTTTTAAACTTTCTTTCTTCAGAAAATCCATTGACATCATCGCCTACAATAAAATAATACTCTTTCCCTGGAGATAAATTATTCAACTGCACTTCATGAAAATGGCGATCTACAAGGCCTGTAATCTCTTTAAAACCCCCTTCGGCCTTAAACGTATATTGCTTTAAATCCCCATTTTTTGAGGCTTCATCGTAATAGACTTTACTTGCTCCCCCCTTTTTTCCTTGCGTGTGAAAATTGACCACAATCTGATGAGAGGTATCTTCTCCTTGCCATGTTAAATACACATGTAAAGGGGGTGTTTGCCCTTGAGCTGCAGTTAGCGATAGCTGCATCGATAAAAGAAAACTGCACCAAACTAACTTTAAATAGCGAGATAACATTTTTTTTTAAATTCCTACTTAAATTTCTGCAAAAGCTCTGTTTTTACCATTTCGGCAGCCCTCTTTTGACCTGCTAAATTCAAATGAAATCCATCAATTGCAAAGTACTTCTCTTCCATCTGCAAAAAAGAGGTGCTCCATATAAAGGTAACATTGCCACATGAGCCACCAGACATTTTATGAGCTTCAATTTTTTCGTTAAGATAGGCATTGCAAGCTGATTGCAACCTTTTGAGAGCATCTCTCCCTTCTTGACTAAAAGCTGCAGGACATAATTTTCTTTGCATCTCGGCAAAGGAAATATTAGTCTTAACAGATGTTTCAAAACTTTTTCCATAGAGCGTCTTGATTATCTTTATCCTTTCGAATTGAGAAGGTACATTGGATGAAATTTGAGCCACATCTGGAATTGCCATCACGATAAGATCAATTTTTTTTCCTTGCAATTTCTGGCTCTTCCTGCAAAATTCGCTTAAAAAGCCATCAAAATCTCGTTGAAATCGTTCATACAAAACATTCTCATTACTCTGATGATCTTTTATCACAACGTACGTTAAGTCATTTGCCCCAAGCATCATCAAGATAACGTCAACATCATCAAGACTTTTAATCTGCTCTAAAGCGCTGTGCATGGTAGCTCGAACAAATGCACTTGATACCACTTTTAAAGGGCGCTTATCTCCTTTAATTTGCTGAATAAGGGAGGGCACAGCCCACTTTGCATGGCTTGCAAGTGCCGACTCTTCTTGACGACACGCAATCCTAATGACGTAATTCCACAGATTTCCATTTGAGAGCTCTTCCAAAAGAACTTTCCAATCGACATCTTCCCTTATATCGACAAGCACTTCTTGCAAAGGTTGTCTGGTTTTTGTCATTGTCAATGCACCAGCTGTCATTGAATCTCCAATGACTCCAATGTTATAAGTAGCTGAGTTGTCCATGGCCCCGATTAGCAACGGAATAAATGCGAAAAAGCACACGAAATGAAAAACCATAAACACCCATTTTCTAAAGAATAATGTAATTCTACAATAGCAGAGGAAAGGATTAAAACGCGAAATAAATTTCCCCTTCCAAAAAAGTAGAAAGTCGAGTATATGTTAAAACCTAAAAAAAAGTGAGTATCCCCATTATGTTCGACAAATTTACCAATAGAGCCAAGCAAGTCATTAAACTCGCAAAAAAAGAAGCTCAAAGACTTAACCACAACTACCTTGGCACAGAACACGTCCTTCTTGGACTCCTTAAACTTGGACAAGGGGTCGCTGTCAACGTTTTACGCAATCTTACGATAGACTTTGAAATGGTCCGAAGCGAAGTTGAAAAAGTTGTAGGATATGGCCCAGAGATCCAAGTATATGGGGAACCCTCCTTAACCGGAAAAGTGAAAAAAGTTTTTGAATTTGCCAACGAAGAAGCTGTCAACCTCAACCATAATTACGTCGGCACAGAACACTTGCTCCTTGGACTATTGAGACAAACAGACGGCGTAGCAGCTCATGTCCTTGAGAATCTCAACGTCAATTTAAAAGAGGTGCGAAAAGAAGTCTTAAAAGAACTTGAAACATTCAATCTACAGCTACCTCCCATTGGAGTAAATCCTCCACCTCCTAACCCTCAGCATGGGACAGGTGCTGCAGGAGCTGGCGCAAAGTCCTCATTTGAAAAACCGACTAATGCATCAAGCGATAAGATGCCGGCTTTAAAAGCCTACGGACACGACTTAACCGAAATGTCTAGAGAAGGCAAAATGGACCCTGTCATTGGCCGAAAAGAAGAAGTGGAGCGCCTTATCCTGATCTTATGCCGCCGTAGGAAAAACAACCCGGTCCTAATTGGTGAAGCCGGAGTTGGCAAAACGGCCATCGTCGAAGGGCTTGCACAAGCCATTGTCAAAGGAGAAGTGCCAGACAATCTTCGCAAAAAAAGATTGATCACATTAGATCTTGCTTTGATGATTGCGGGAACAAAATACCGCGGCCAATTCGAAGAGCGCATCAAAGCCGTCATGGACGAGATCAAAAAAAATGGGAATATTTTGCTCTTTATCGATGAGCTGCATACAATTGTCGGTGCAGGTGCTGCAGAAGGGGCAATCGATGCTTCAAATATCTTAAAACCAGCTTTATCTCGCGGCGAATTGCAATGTATTGGAGCCACTACAATTGATGAATATCGAAAACATATTGAAAAAGATGCAGCTTTAGAGCGTCGCTTTCAAAAAATTATAGTACAGCCGCCAAGTGTTTCTGATACGATTGAAATCTTAAACGGACTAAAAGCAAAGTATGAAGAGCACCATAAATGCATCTACACGCAACAAGCGCTAAATTCTGCAGCTCTTTTATCCGACCGCTATATCACAGGGCGTTTTCTCCCAGATAAAGCGATCGATCTTATCGACGAAGCGGGAGCTAAAATGCGCATCGCCATGATGAGTCAGCCTCAAGATATCGGCAAATACGAAACGGAAATCGAAGAGTCGCGCGTTGCAAAAGAAGAGGCCATCAGCCGTCAAGAATATGAAAAGGCAGCAAAACTTCGCGACAAAGAAAAATCGCTGCGCGAACAGCTACAAAAGATGCGCGTTGAATGGGAAATAAACAAAGAAGAGCATCAAGTCATTGTCGAAGATGATGACATTGCCAACGTCATCGCCACGCAAACAGGTATCCCTTTAAATAGACTCACTCAAGGGGAAACGCAAAAAGTGCTGAAAATGGAGGAGATCTTAAAGGCCAATATCATCGGTCAAAATGAAGCCTTAAGCACAGTTTGCAGAGCAATACGCAGAAGTAAAGCTGATATTAAAGATCCAAAGCGCCCCATTGGCGCCTTTCTTTTCTTAGGACCTACCGGTGTTGGGAAAACATTACTCGCGCGCCTACTGGCCATTAACATGTTTGGTGGGGAAGATGCCTTAATTCAAGTCGATATGTCCGAGTACATGGAAAAATTTGCAGTCAGCCGTATGACTGGATCGCCTCCCGGATATGTAGGGCATGAAGAGGGAGGGCAACTGACAGAACAGGTGCGCCAGCGCCCCTATTCCGTCGTGCTCTTTGACGAAATTGAAAAGGCCCACCCCGATGTCATGGACATTTTGCTTCAAATTCTTGAAGAGGGGCGCCTTACCGACTCATTTGGAAGAAGAATCGACTTTCGCAATACAATTGTCATCATGACATCAAATTTAGGCGCCGATCTCATCAAAAAAAGCAATGAGGTAGGCTTTGCGGCGAAAGAAAATTCTCTTGATTATCGAGACATCAAAGAAAAAATTTTAGGTTCTGTTAAAAAACACTTTAAGCCAGAATTTTTAAACCGCTTAAATGATGTGGTGATCTTCCAGCCATTGCAAAGAGATAATCTATTAGAAGTAATCGACATTGAACTTAAAAAGCTGATTATGCGCCTTGAAAGACGGGAAGTCTATATCACTTTGGACCAAAAGGCCAAAGAATTTTTGGTAGATAAAGGCTTTCAGGTAGAAATGGGCGCTCGCCCTCTTCGCCGCACGATTGAACAATATTTGGAAGATCCGCTTGCAGAAAACCTTCTTTTACACCCTGACCAAGGAAGGCGTTGCACAGTCTCAGTTGATGGTGATAAATTGATCTTTGTCGACAATGAAGTATTTGCCAAAGATCAAGATTTACAAAAAAGTTCAAAAGACAAAACAGAGTCAAAAGTAGAGCCCAGAGTAGAGCCAAAAAACCCTAAAGAACCGAAAGAGAAAAAGACAAGAGCATCTAAAAATGCGGGCTAAAATTTAGTACTCTCCCACTCTTTGATATAGCGAAGAAGCTGATCTTTTGTAGGCCTAGACTTTAAAAAATCAATCGTCTGTAATGAGCTGCTAAGGTGGGCAATCTTAGCCAGTAACTGCAGATGATGGCGGTCGCTGTTTGCAAAAAGAAAAAAAAGTGTATGCACAGGTTGTCTATCTAAAGAATCATAAGGGATTGGATTATCAAGGCAAACAACTGTGACAATGTCGTGATGATTATTTAATAAAAATTCTCTAGTGTGGGGAATGGCAATACCGTGATTTAAACCGGTCGATTGCATCTCTTCTCGCTCCAATAAAAGGTGGCTAATGACCTCCGGATCAAAATTTAGATTTGAAGACAGCGTTTTTACCGTATTCTTGATAAGCTCTTTTTTTGTATCCCCCTGAACATTGTATAAAACCCCCCCTTTATGTACAGCTCGAAAAAGACTAAATTGCTTATGTCCTTTTGAACGGGTGTTTGAAGCTAGACTCGCTTCAAGACCTTCAGTGTGCGTACCTTGAAGAACTTGCGCATCTTTTAAGGCTTGTGCGCTTTGTAGTAGTATTGAAAAATCTGTTTTGACCTTACTTCCCCCACTTTGAGTCAAAAGCCAATCTTCAATTTCATTGCGATTAAAACGGTATTGTCCATTAATGAAATAATGTGGAATGAGGTCAGCCCTTACTAAGCCCTCAATTGTCGCATGCGAGACATTGAGCAAATCTGCAACATCTTTTAATTGTAAGTCCATTAGACCTCCTTGCGCAATTAACTTTGCTTAAAAAACTCAATAACAGCTTGAGGAGACTCAGCTGTTAGGATTTTCTTTCTTACAGCATCGTCTTTGATCCCGTGCGTCAGTCCAGATAAAATTTGCAGATACTCTGTTTGTTTATCATCTGGGCCCCCTATCATAAATATCAATCGCACAAAAGAGCCATCTAGTGCTTGCCAATCAATCCCCTTCTTTAAGATCCCGATAGCAATAAAAAAGTCATCATACTCGGCAAGTTTTGCATGCGGGATAGCAGAACTCATTCCAACTCCAGTAGAGACAATCTTTTCTCGTTCGATAATCGCCTGATAAAACGTATTTTTATCGCGCAGCTTGCCGGAACGATCTATTACATCTACTAGCGCAATAATTGCTTCATCGCGCGAGCTTACATCTAAAAATGCCACAAGTGCCGGATCTAAATAGTCAATAATCTTGATCATAAATTAAAGCCCTGTATGACCGAAGCCTCCGCTACTGCGTACGGTTTGGGCTAGCTCATCGCTTAAAATAAAATTAGCTTGAAGAACAGGCGCAAGCACAATTTGCGCAATTCGCATATTAGGCTCAACAATAAACTCATGTGTTCCAAAATTCATCAAAATCACTAAGACTTCGCCTCGATAATCTGCATCGATTGTGCCAGGGGTATTTAAAACACCAATTTGATGTTTTAATGCAAGACCACTTCTTGGTCTCACTTGAATCTCATACCCAGCCGGAATTGCAAAACGAATGCCGGTTGGAATAAGGCGCAAACCATTTGGAGGTATCACAATATTTTCTTTAATGAACGCTTTAATATCAGCTCCGGATGCAGCCATTGAAGCATAATGGGGAAGCTCCACCCCCTCTTCTGCAATGATTTTAACTTCTATTTTTGGATGGAAATTTTCACTCATGATTTACCCTAAAAATTCTAATAACTCTATTAACTTTTGCCTTAACTCATGTCGATTGACAATGGCATCCACCATCCCATGCTCCAAAAGAAACTCTGACTTTTGTGCTCCAGGTGGTAGCTTATGCCCGATTGTCTGCTCGATCACTCTTGGACCTGCAAAACAAATCAAAGCGCCAGGTTCTGCAATGATGATATCTCCAAGGGAAGCAAAAGAGGCTGTCACTCCTCCTGTCGTTGGATTGGTCAATACAGAAATATAGGGAAGATGTGCCTGCTGTAGCCTAGACAATGCAGCCGATGTCTTTGCCATCTGCATCAAAGATAAAATCGACTCTTGCATTCTAGCTCCACCTGATGTGGAAAAAATAACCAAAGGAAGCTTATGCTGGAGTGCATATTCAATAAGAGAAGTTAAGCGCTCTCCCACAACAGCTCCCATGGAACCACCCATAAAGCTAAAATCAAGGATTCCAAGAGCGATTTTCCTTTTTGCAATCTCACATATTCCAACAGCAACAGCTTCATCTCGGCCCGATTTTTCCTTGGCATTTTTCAGTCTTTCGGCGTAACTTTCCGTATCGACAAAATGCAACACATCTATAGGATAAAGATCTGTAAATTTTTCTGTAAATGTAGACGGATCTGCAATGCTTAGTATCCTTTCATTAAGGGGCAAGCGATAGTGATAATTACACTTAGGGCAACAGCTACAATTTTGGTCCAATTCATTGGCATGAATCAATTCGTTGCAACTTGTGCACTTAAGCCACCCGCTAAAGCCATCCTTTTTTGTAGTCTGCACCTTAAACTTTGGTTTTTCTCTGGAAAAGAGTCCCATTTTTCATTCACTCTTGGTAGCGATTTTCTCGTAACGCGAAGAGACGTTACTCCAATTTACAATTTTCCAAATTGCCTTGACGTAATCGGCACGCACATTCTTATACTGCAAATAATACGCATGTTCCCACACATCAATGCCAAGTAAAGGTATGTATCCCTTTGTCACGAGAGGGTCTTGGTTGTCACATGTGACAATTTCAAGACCATGTGCTCCTTTGCCAAGCCACGCCCACCCAGATCCTTGGATCGCAATGGCGCGAGCGCTCATCAGTTCGATTAGTTTATCAAACGAGCCAAAATCTTTATCGATCGCCTTGGCCAAAGATCCTGAAGTAGGCGTTTTTCCCCCTTCTTTAGCGATAGGGCTTAAATTAGTCCAAAAAATAGAGTGGTTGATATGACCGCCACCATTAAATTTAATGGCAGACTGAAGAGCAATTTGTGTGTCTATGTCATGCTTACTTTCGGCATCTGATTGCTGTGTCAAAGCTTTATTTAAGTTGGCGACATAAGTTGCATGGTGCTTGCTGTAGTGCAGCTTCATAATTTCCGCACTTATAATCGGTTCTAATTCGTTGAAGTCATATGATAAATCAGGCAATTTATATTCTTGGGTCATCACTTTTCTCCTTTTTTTCTTAGCACTAACCATTCTCATCAATTGTGATAATTTAAGCAAGACAACATTTAACCTTAGCTTGGGTAATTGGGCCTATGGCTGTCAATTTAATCCTTTTTTCCACTGGATGAGTCCCGTAAATTTCTAAAAAAGCATCGACAGTAGATGGACTTGTAAAGACGATCTCATCAAACTGATTAAGAAGGGGAACAGATTCAAGCTTCCTTGTATGCGTATCGTACAATATACATTCGTCATGCGAAATGGCATGTCCATGTAACCAATCCCGAATCACAGGCCTTACCTTTGCTGCATGCGGCCAAAGGAAATAGGCATTTGGGTTTTCTCTAATTTCTTGTGATAGCAATTGGACAACGCCTTCTGCCGTTTCTTCTTTTGCCACTTTGTGGACAACTCCACCAAGACTTAAAATGCGACCCTCAGTGCCTTTTCCCACAACGATCACCTTTTTCATTTTTATCTTTTGAAAACTCAAAAAAATGGACGCTGCGCATTTGCTTGTGAAAATAATATGCGTATACTTATCAAATTCGGCAAGGCATCTCTTAATAGATAAATCCTCTGAAGATCTTGGGACCACTTCAATAAAAGGGACATGTTTCGCTGAAAGCACTTCATAGGCAAGAGGCATCTCAAGACCTGTATAAAGAATGCGGGATTTATACACAAGCAACCTCAAAAATCCAACTTTTTAGGTTGCTTGTGTATATGTATAGACACGCGTATCCAAATCTTTAAATAGTGCGATCATTTCCTGATCGCCCTCTCTTGCCAAAATGGCAAGCTGTCCTTGCAAAGGGGTTGTATCGCCAGGCAGTTTGACGCGGTTAAGATGCGTAAGACCTAATCGAATTAAGGCACATTCTGCGACGACAACCCCATCGGCCACCCCCTTATCTAAAAGACTCAAACGCTCCCCTATGGTCCCTCTTAAGTCAATGAACGAAAATTGTTGGTCTGGACAAAGTGCTTGAACAGCTTCTTCTCTTCTTAAGGCGCTCGTGGCAATCACCGCTCCTTTTTTAAGAGCTTTAAAATCTTGGGTCATACGCAATACCAAAGAATCAGAAGAAGTAAGCCCTAAAGTTATTGCAACAATGCAAAGACCTTTTGGAATTGGATCTGGAAGATCTTTAGCGGAGTGTATTCCGATGCGGCATTTGCCTTGTAGTACCATTTCATCGATCTCTTTAGTAAAAAAATCTGTCTTTCCTAAAGAGCGAAGTGATGTTTTCTTGTCTAAATCCCCTGTGCTATCTGCCAGTTCAACATCAAATGCAATTTGAGGATAAAAAGATCTAATTGCCACTAACACCTCTTCAACTTGCGCTCTTGCAAGAGGAGAGCGTCTGGAACCTACTTTTATTTTCATGAAATTAAGATCTCCACTGCTTGATCCACGACATCGACTCCGATGAGCGCAATTTTTTTTGTTAGGGATTCTGGGACGCCTTTAAGATTTCTCTTAGGAAGAACCATTCGAGAAAAGCCCATATGGATGGCCTCTTTAATGCGGCTTTCAATTCTAGGGATGCTGCGTAGCTCTCCCCCTAAACCCACCTCGCCCACAACTGTTGTTTCAGGATCAACACGGCGATTGCGAAGAGATGAGGCAATGGCCGCAAGAACACCTAAATCTATTGCCGGCTCTAAGATTTTAATGCCCCCTGCAATAGAGACGAAAACATCGCACTTATAAAGCTGATAAGACATCCTTTTTTCAAGGACGGCCAAAAGAAGCGCTAGCCTATTTTGATCAAGTCCTGTGCAGCGTCTAGAGGGAGTTTGAAAAGCTGTCTCAGTCACTAAAGCTTGCACTTCTATCAAAATAGGCCTTGAACCTTCTATTGTAGGGATGATCACAGACCCCACAATCCCTTTCATTCTCTCTTGTAAAAATAGCTGAGAGGGATTTGCTATCTCTACAAGACCTTTTGAGCCCATCTGAAAGACGGCAATTTCATCGGTGGGTCCAAATCGATTTTTGACCACTCGAATCATTCTATAGTCGTATTGCTTTTCCCCTTCAAAGTAAAGAACAGTATCTACAAGGTGCTCTAAAACTCTTGGACCTGCAATCTCTCCTGCCTTTGTCACATGACCAATCAAAAAGATGGCAATGCCCTTGCCTTTTGCAAGATGCATAAATTCTGTTGTGACCTCTCGCACTTGAGAAACTGAGCCCGGCGATGAGGTAATCTCGCTCTTGTAAACAATCTGAATGGAGTCTACGATGACCACATCTGGATTAATTGCATCGATATGCACTTTTAGATAGTCAAAGTTTGTTTCGCTTAAGAGAAGTAAATTATCGCATTCGATGCCAAGGCGCTTTGCACGCATAGTCGTCTGCTCAATTGATTCTTCGCCGCAAATGTATAAGACAGTTAATCCTTGGATAGAAAGCCTGTGAGACAGTTGCAACATCAGTGTCGACTTGCCAATTCCGGGATCGCCTCCTATTAAGTTTAATGAACCCGGGACAATGCCACCCCCGATCAAATGATCAAATTCATGTAAACCTGTCGTAATACGTGGAGTTTCTGTCAATGAAACATCTTTTAAACGGATAGGTTGAAGAGGCAAGGTAGGCTGGCCATCAAATTTTCTTGTTGTGGCTGCAAACACAATTTCTTCTTGGATAGTATTCCACTTGGTACATTGTGGACATTGACCTGTCCATTTCGTCTGTTTGTGTCCACATTCGCTGCAATACCAAACGCTTTTTTGCTTAGCTAGCGCCATCGTTTTTCGTCTCTTTAAATTCTAATTTGACAATAGCATCTGCAGCAGCTTTTTGCTGTGCTTCCTTTTTAGATGCACCAGACCCTCTTCCAAGTTCCACATGATTGATCATCACAACAACTGTAAAAAGTCTGCTGTGCTCTGGTCCTAAAGCACTTTGTAACTCGTAAATAGGTTTACTTTGATATTTCTTTTGGCAATAATCTTGAAGCAGGGCTTTCCAATTGCGCATGGGGTTTTCTAAAATAGCCTCAATCTCCTTCAAAAAATGAGAAAAATAAAAGGTTTTAACAGCTTCAATTCCCCCATCTAAATAAATAGCGCCAATGATTGCTTCAAATAGGTCTGCTAAAATCGACTCCCTTCCACGGCCATCGTTTAAGCGCTCCCCTTTGCCGAGTAAGATATAATCTTCCACACCAAGCTTTTTTAAATATGTCACGCAAGAAGCCGCTTCAACAAGACGCGATCTTAAAGAAGATAGCTCTCCTTCTGGCACATTAGGACAACTTAAATACACATATTCAGCCGTCACCATTCCGAGAATCGAATCGCCGAGAAACTCAAGTCGTTCATTGTGAGATGTGACCAATCGGCTTTCGTTGACACACGAGCGATGGATAAATGCAAGAGTGAGAAGCGACCGATCCTTAAAACGATAGCCAATCTTTGACTCAATTGCTGAAATTGAAGAAGTAAGGCCAAAAACATCATTCATAGTTACACAGAAAGTATTTCACAATTTGGATTTTTGGCAAAGAGAAAATCCAAATTGTGAAACACTTTCGGTATAAAATGATATTTCAAAATCAGTTCCTTTTCAAGCGCTATATTCGCTCAAAAAAAAACATTAGACGAAAATCTTTTGCATATGGTACAAGTAGGCATCATCATCAATAGAAGGTGTCGATAAGCAATAGAAAATTGGCTTTTGGAATACTTGTAAAGCCTGTCAACTCGATAAGACGAGTCAGGATTTACACTGTACAAGAGAGCAAAATTCAAAACTTATTTACTCATTCTTAATAACATTAGGAGATGTATTGTGAATGTAATTTCAAAATTAATGACTGGCGCAGCATTAGTTGCTAGCGCAAGTTCATACGCTCAAGGATCTTATGGCGATTGCTGTCCTCCAGCACCATGCGGCACCCCAACTGAATGCTGCGACAACGGTTTTAGCGTGCATGCTGATTACCTTTTATGGCAGATGCAAGAAGATGGCCTTCAATATGCTGAAACATTTAACGTATTTGCAGATGCGACTGCGCCAAATGGTATAAGCGCTCGTGTTCCTGGCTTCATATATGAACCAGATGCAGAGTGGAATTCAGGTTTCCGTATCGGTGCCGGCTACAAAGTGCCATGCACATGCTGGGATTTGGCTGCAGACTGGACTTGGTATCGAAATGACTCTTCATCAAGCACATGCGCAAGTGAAGTTAACGTCGTTCCAACAGCTACTATTTTGTGGCTTGCAGACGAAGCGAGTCTTATCGCTGTTGGCACAGAAACTGCAACAAGCCTTCCAAGCCGTGCAAAACAAAAACATGAACTTCAGTATGATGTTCTTGATTTGACAGCTGGCGCTAAGTTCTGCCCATGCAATGGACTTGAATTTCGTCCATTTATCGGACTTCGCGGTGCTGTGATCGATCAAACACAACATGTTAAATACACGCATACTTTAGGCCCTATCACTGTTAGAAAGACAAACAACTTCTGGGGAGTAGGTCCTCGCGTTGGTATTGACACTAACTGGGCTGTTGGTTGTGGATTTAGCGTGATCAGCCGCGCTGGCACATCGCTTCTTTGCGGACAAGCAGATTGCGATTACCATGCAGCTATCAAGACAAGCACTCCTCAAGTTGACGTTCAACCAGACCATGAAGGCAACGTAGTTGACTTTCCTGCTGAGAATCCCTTCAATGTAGCAGAAAGCATCAAACCAAGATCTGAAGATAGAGTTCGTCCTTGCGCCGACCTCATGCTCGGTTTATCTTGGGAAACTTGCTACTGCCAAAACACATATGTGCGTGTTTCTTTAGGTTACGAAGTTCAATACTGGTGGAATCAGTGGATGGCACCAACTTCTGACTTTGCGACTACAGTTAACACATCACGTGTTCCTGGCGACCTCGTGCTCCATGGTCTTGACTTAAGCGTTGGCGTTTCATTCTAAGAATTAGGCGCAAAACTTGCTAAATTTTGTGGGGTGCTTTCTTTTTTGGAAAGCACCCCATTTTTTTTTTAGATATTTTTCTTTCGTTTACTTCAAACAACTCAAGTTCAATGCTGCAAACTGCCATCAAAATGCTCTTAAACGACCGCAGCAAATACTTGCTACTCGTATCAGTTCTTGCTTTTTCTACTTTCTTAATTACTCAACAAATTGCCATTTTCTTTGGCGTAATGCTAAGAACTACATCCACTTTAAATAATATCAGAGCCCCTATTTGGGTCGTAGATCCAAATGTCGTGCATATCGCAGGTGTCGTGCCCATAAAAGATACGGATCTTACCAGAGTTGCTTCTGTACAGGGAGTTAGCACTGCTACTCCCCTATACTATGCGCGCCATCAAGTTAAACTAAATAATGGCAAACTCTCAACAATGGAAATTTTTGGTGTTGAGACAGCAACATTAACCGGAGCTCCCGCCACCATGATCGAAGGCGACATTAAAAGTTTATGGCAACCTAATGGCATTATCGTCGATCAATATGGCTTAAAATTACTTTCAAAAGCCAGCAAGAAAAATATAAAAATCAATGATACTATCAGCATCCGCTATCAAGAACTAAAAATAGTTGGGATCTGCAAAGTCAATTCTCTTTCTTTCTTTGGCGATCCGATAGGGTATACGACTTATGAGACTGCCAAAAAGATTTCCAACTCCAACCGAACCCTCTCATTTATTCTCGTCACTCCTATGACGAATATAAACATAGCCGATTTAACTAAAAAGATTACGGAAGAAACCGGGCTATTAGCCTATACACATAAAGAGTTGCTCTGGAGCACTATGATTTGGTATTGTCGCAACACCGTCATCCCCATTGCCATTGCAACAACTGTTGCAATTGGAATCATCGTCGGAATTGCAGTGGCGGGACAGACCTTTTACGCATTCATTACAGAAAACTTAGACAGCATTGGTGCTTTAAAAGCCATGGGAATTAATAATAGGCTTCTTTGCTTAATGCTCATCCTACAAGCGATCACCGTAGGCTCTCTTGGATATGGAATCGGTGTTGGATTTGCTACTCTGTTTGGCTTCTATGCCTTGCAGCATTTAACAATTCCCTATCATTTGCCCTATATCGTTCCTTTTGTTATTTTCTTTGCTATTTTGTGCATATGTATGACCGCAGCGTGGATAGGTATACGTAAGATCAATCGCTTAACTGTTGCAGAGGTTTTTCGCACATGACAGTTGTTATATCGCCCCCACAGGGCTTTCACTTGGCCAAAATTCCAAATTTTGAGGTAGTTTGTGTATAAATTACCTGTGCTTTATTTATCTCTTATGGGCGTACTTGGATTTGCAATCTTATTATATATCTTAAATACTCCACAACCTATTGCTGTCCCTATCGCCCTGCCAATCTCAACGCCCTTTGCGCATGCTATTGCAGCTTCCGGAATTCTTGAGGCTGTGGATAAAAATATCATGATCGGAACACCGGAAGAGGGCATCGTCGTAAAAGTCTTTGCCTCTTCTTGTGATGTTGTGAAAAAGGGTGATCCCCTTTATGAAATTGACTCTCGCCCACTTACGGCCTTATTGATCTATCAAGAGTCGGCGGCAGAAATTGCAAAAGCCTGTTTAAAGCAATTACAAGATCAATTAAACCTCTTAAAAAACATAAATGATCCGCGTGCAGTAAGTATTAGCGAAATTGACACAAAAGAAAATGCGGTACTCATCGCAAAAGCTGAATTAAAATCAACTCTTGCAGCTATGATCCAAACTAAAACCCTCATCGATAGACTTACAATCAGAGCTCCTAAAGATGGGACTATTTTACAATGCAATATCCGCGAAGGGGAATATGTAGCTAAAAACATACCCACGATGCTACTTGGAGACTTATCGCACATACAGATTAGAGCTGACATCGATGAACAAAATGCTAGTTTGTTTAATCCTTTAGCAAAAGCTGTGGCATTTCCAAAAAACAACCCATTGATCAATATCCCTTTGACGTTTGTGAGACTCGAGCCCTATATCTTACCTAAGGTATCTCTTACAGGAATGGCCAACGAACGCGTCGATACGAGAGTACTGCAGGTTATCTATTCATGTGAGCAACCAGAAAAGTACCATCTATATGTCGGCCAGCAAGTCGATTTATTTATCGAAAGGAGCTAGAAAGTAATGAAATGGCCCGTAAAATTACTTAAGAAGTCTATTTTCTTTACCTTTGCGATTTTTACTTTCACCAGCTGTCAGTTAGGCCCATCTTATCAGGTTACGGAAGTTGAAATTCCAAGCGAGTGGAAAGGACAAAATCCTTCTTTAGATACACCTCAAGTGGACCATTGGTGGTATGTTTTTCATGATGAAACATTAAATGAACTACAAGATTGTGCCCTTGCAAATAGTCCAACCCTTGCCATTGCGATGGAAAAAGTAATCGAGGCAAGAGCTGTTGCGGGTATCCATAGATCAGCTCTTTTCCCTAATATAAATTTTTCCCCAAGTTATTGCAATCAGGAATCGCTAGTTAAATGGCAACCACCTCCAGGTTTTGCCCTTCAAGATTCTGGCTTAAATCAAGTAATACCTGGTTTGAATCAAGTAATACCTGGCTTAAATCAAGTAAAAAATGTCTATAGAATGCGACAAATTACAGATTCGTTACCCATTGACTACAAGTACCAGCTCGACCTTTTTGGCAAATATCGGGGAGAGCTCAATTCGGCTATCTTTAACGCCGAAGCAGAGTGTGAAGCGTATCATGCCGCAATCTTAACTCTTACAACAGATCTTGCTTCCTCATTTTATCAAATGAGATCTTTAGATGAACTTATCTTGCTTTTGGAAAAAACTAAAAAAGTGAGAAAAGATGCTTTAGAAGTCAACCATGCAAGATGGGAAGGCGGTCTTACTAACTATATAGATGTTTCGCAAGCCTCACTTGAATACACTAACGCAGATGCAGAGCTTTGCAACGCATTAAAAAGAAGAAATATCGCAGAAAATCAAATTGCAACACTTATCGGCACCCCCTCTTCCACATTTAAACTACCCCACAATCCACTCATTGAGGCTCCCCCTCTCGTGCCAGCTTCTCTTCCGTCTATCGTGCTACTAAATCGCCCCGATATCGCAGAAAAAGAAAGGCAAATCGCCTCTCAACATGCGTTAATAGGAGTAGCTCTTGCTGCTTATTTCCCTGAAATCAGTTTATCAGGTCAGCAAGGGTTATCTAGCCCCGATCTTCGCCATTTACTCTCCTGGCAAGGGCATCTTTCGTCATTTTGCATTACTGCCATACAAAATATATTTGATGCGGGAAGGAAGGATAGCAACGTACAAGCTACGGCAGCAAGAGTGCGGCAAGCAGTAAAGGCCTATGAAAATCAGGTATTAATCGCTTTTCAAGAGATCGATGATGCGCTTTCAAACATAGAGTGGGAATCGCGACAATATGAGAGTTTGAAAAAATCGGTAGATGCCGCTGCAAAGACTGCAGGTCTTTCCACCGATCGCTATAAAAGAGGTCTTGTCAACTATTTAGAAGTAGTTGAAAGTGAGAGGTATTTACTCCAAGCTGAGGTGAGTGCGATCAACGTTTTACAACTTCGCTACTTTTCTACAATTCAGCTTATTAAAGCCATAGGTGGCACATGGCAAGCGCCTCAATATTAAACACTTGCACAAAGTCGCATTGGGAAACGATTGGAATCAAACACCACTTCGGCATTGCCCTACCCCTTTTTTCCCTTAGAACCTCAGAAAGTGCGGCAATTGGAGAATACTTAGATCTTATTCCTTTGATTCCTTGGTGTAAATCTATCGGCTTTGATGTGATCCAGCTTCTTCCATTAAACGATACAGGCAATGAAACAAGTCCATATTCTGCTATCTCTGCCTTCGCGTTAAATCCCATTCATTTATCTTTATCTAAACTCCCTAAAGCGATAGACGATCCATCCCTTTATAGCCAGTTGATCGCTATGCAATCAAAAAATAACACAACTCGAGTAGATTATAAGTTTGTACAAGTTGCAAAAGAGCTGTTCCTAAGAGAATATTACCAAAAATATGGAAATGAGATCGCTTCCGGTTCCAATTACCAACTTTTTATAAATGACAATCGCTCGTGGTTGCGCTCATTTGCTTTATTTAAAGCCTTAACAACCTTTTACAGCTCACAAAACATTGCCAAATGGTCAAGCGAACATCAAAATCCATCCCATACATTTCTTACGTCAGAGCACAAGGAATTTGAGAGAGAAATGGACTATCATATCTGTATCCAATATCTTTGTTTTATGCAGCTCTCCCAAGTAAAAAATGAAGCCACTATGCAAGGGATGTTGTTAAAAGGCGATATCCCTATTTTAATCAATCGAAATAGCGCAGATGTATGGGCACATCCTTCCCTATTTTTAAAAGAATATTCAGCAGGCGCACCCCCAGATCAATACGCCTTAAATGGACAAAACTGGGACACGCCTCCATACAATTGGGAAAACCATGAACACACCCAATTTGCATGGTGGAAAGAAAGATTAGATATAGCAAGTAAATTTTATCATCTGTATCGAATCGATCACATCGTAGGTTTTTTTCGCATTTGGGCTATTCAGCAATCCCATAAAGCCAAGGATGGTCACTTTATCCCCTCAGATGAAAGCACTTGGATTGAAAAGGGCACTAACATCTTACAAATCTTGATTAAGCACTCTGGAATGCTTCCGATAGGAGAAGATCTCGGCACAGTGCCGCAAGAGGTGCGAGAGACCCTTAGATCCCTTGGTGTCTGTGGAACGAAGGTCTGCCGATGGGAAAGGCGCTGGCAAGGAGACCTTGGATTTATAGACCCAAAAGACTACATCAAGGAGAGTATGACAACCGTCTCTACACATGATTCTGAAAGCCTTTTTATCTGGTGGAAAAACCATCCCGATAGCGCAAAACTTTATGCAGATACTTTTAAACTTGCATATGACGAGGCACTATCTTTAGAAAATAGGCTTTTGATCTTACGCGCAAGTCACACATCGGGAAGTTTATTTCATATCAACCCACTGCAAGAATACCTTGCTCTTCTTGAGCCGATGCGGTGGGATAATCCTTTAGAGGAAAGAATCAATATTCCGGGCACTGTCAGCCCTTTCAATTGGAGCTATAAATTCCGCCCCTCTCTGGAAGAAATCATCGAATCAAAAGAGCTTAAAAGTCAATTGTATCAAATAATGCACTTCCAATTCGAATGATAGTAGCGCCTTCTTCAATTGCAATTTTGTAATCGTTTGACATCCCCATTGAAAGGTGCTCTAACCTATTTTCTGGATATCTTGCGTTGAGGGTATCTCGAAGTAAACAGGTCTTGCGAAAACAGTCTCTAATGATTGCTTCTTCTTGCGTGTTGGGTGCCATCGCCATTAACCCTTTAATCGCGATAGAAGGCTTTATAATGAATTTTGGATACATCTCAAGGCAGTCTTCTATTGACATCCCGTGTTTAGAGCCCTCCATTAATGGATTGACCTGCAAAAGCACATGGGTGATACATCCCATCTGTTGGCTACATTGCGAAATTTTATCTAAGAGTTTTTCAGAATCGACTGAATGAATCAGCACAAAGTTTGAAATTACTTTTTGGACTTTATTACTCTGTAATGAGCCAATAAAGTGCCATCGACAGTCTTTTGGAGCTTGGGAGATATTTTCTAAAGCGTGTGGCAGTCTATTTTCCGCAAAATCGCGCAGCCCTTCTTGATATAGATGACTTGCCACATCCCAAGTTACAGTCTTTGTGACAGCAATGAGCTGCACATCACTTATCCTTCTTGAAGATGTAATTGCCGCTTGACGTATTTCCTTAAGAATTTCTTGATAACGCGACATAGTATATACCGAAATTAATTTTTAATTAAAAACTTAATTTTAAACAACTAAACTTGTTTACTTAAACAACACAACAACGTATACTGTTTGAAAAGAAATTAATTTACAATCTTTAATTCAAACATATATATGCTAATTTTACATCCGACTGCCATCCAACCCCCTCAAATGCCGGACTTTATTGGCACTCAAAATTTGAGTAACCAACTTTTGTGGTATAGTTCGGGTTCTAGGGCAAGACTTTGCACAGCTGCACCACTTAGTCCGGTCCCATTATTTGCGGATTTAAAAAAGCGCTTAGTTAAGGCCTCTCAGACAGCGGCCATTTCTGCACATCCTAACTCTTTCAATACGCAACCCCGTATTTACTCCTCCATAAAAAGCAATGTGACCGCATCAAATCATATCTTAGCAACTGAACAAGAAGATCTTGCAAACAAACGCGATCTTGCAAAAAAAGAGCCTTCTTCACTTCACATGTTACAGTTTCTTAAATCTCTTGCCAACTACAATGCAAAAGCTAAAAAAACTTTAACAGATTGCATTGAAACTCACTGCGAAACACGCCTAATTATCTTTCATCAAATTGCTGACTTTTACGCTAATTCAAAAATGAAAATATTTGCAGGCGGCACTAAACATCAAGTAGGAGCTTGTATTGGCGCCTCTGAATTAGATAGTGCGCATTGCAGTCTCTTATCATCTCTTTACGATCGCCCTTCTAAGTATCCACTCATCCTAGCATTAAGAGAAAAAATCATCATTTTCACTCAAAATGTAGAGGATGAACCAGAAAATAGACGAAAGATGGAAAACAGTCTACTAGATGAAATTGCAAAGCATTTCTTTATCTCACCTCAACAACGGGAAGACTTAAAAAAATTATTTCATGACCGAAGTCATTTAAACTCCTCACAAAAAATCTTAGAGATTTTAGAAGCACTCATCCCAAAAACCTCCTCTATTCCTGAAGGATCAGACCTTTACAATCTCATGAACACGACAACAGCACTTCCTCGAACATTTAATAGGATGGTCGATAAAGTCGCAGACCAACTCAAGGAACAAGCGGTCATCTTATTAAATACTGTTTCAGAAGGTCTCATGACGCCTGAAGAGGCGACAATTCAATTGTCTGCATTGTTAACGCAATCTTTTTCCCATAAACGCACAGCCCTTAGACAAGAGATCAAAGATATCGAGCAACGATTTACATCAGAGATAAGCTTAGAAGCAATCAATCAGCAGCTGCAAAAAGAAACACTTGAAAATGAAGCGCGTGCAATAAAGGACTTATTTATTGCCAAATTACAAGATATGGCAGCCCCTTTTGCCCTTTTAAATCGCTTGATAAGCTCGCTTCGAAATATTGACATTGCAGAATTGACTTCCATTAAAGCGATTCATGAGACCTTCTCTGCATTTAAGCAATCCATCGATTTTTTTGACAATAAAGACAATATTGAAAAAATTCTCTCTCTCCAAGAGCCTGCATCAGCTGACTTAAACCAAATCAATCGCCACATTAGAGATCTGTATAAAATTCTCAATACCTTGCCTAAAGACATTGCCGACCACGCGCCAATAAAAAAACTTAAAAGCTTATACCAAGCCTGGAACATTCGTGGAGACATTAATGCGCGTCTTCAGGCAATTAAATCAATTGCCACATGTATCGATTCATTTTCTAAAGAGGCAAGCTGTAATGGACTGCAAGAGGTGTTTTCCCTCTCTCTTTCACACAATTATGCGAGTATTTTAAATGCCCCCTTGCAAACACTTGGGTTTTGGTTGCACATCGCCTACTTCAACAACTACATCCTTTCCAATAAAAAAATGGAGCCAATCCTTGCATCATCCATTTATCTAGTCCCTTTTGGCAATGAAAATATCAATGCCTTTAAAGAAATCTATGGGCTAAGAAAAAGCCTTTTTGATAATCCCGACATACAAGATATCCATCTCTTTATAAAAGAGCTTCAACACTTAATCGATATAGACATATTGAAACAACCTTCCCTTGCTTCAACAGCGCTTACAGACTTGAAAGAAGAGTTTGAAAAAATGAAAGCGAAAGATCCCAAAATGAAGGATCCTTTCGAGATATTAATGTTTTGCAACGCCTTAAAAAAGAAAACCAAATATGCCGAATTAATCTCTCACCTACAGCGTGAGCTCGCCTTCGAGTTTACCTCTAAGTACAATCCGTTTGTAAGCCCTTCCCTCTACCCCTCGATTACCGCGCAAGAATACACAACTTACATCAAAGGAAAAAAACAACTAGAAAACATCAGAGCCGTCTTTAAACAGATTCAAGAAATTTTTAGTGAAGCAGACCTAAGCGACAAACAGCTTGCAATCATAAAAAAAATAGACTCGATCGAAAAGAAAAAGGCTAAACTAAAAGAGGCTTATGAGATAGGTAAATGTTCACTTAAAGAGATCGATCAATTCCTAAAAGATGCGTATATTGACTTGACACAAGAATTTAAGTTAGGATTTAGTGAAAAAGAGATTAGACACTTATACAATACGAGTAAAGCTACCGATGTAAAAAGAAAACTTCTTCTACAAGCAAAATCAGATCTTTATGCTCTTACTACGCAAAGTAAAGAAGATGTCAAAAGAAACATCTCACATATCCATGAAGTAATTGAATATATCGAACTTTCTATTGAATCTTCACATTGGTCCAAAAGACAAATCGAAGGATATGCTTGGCTGACAAACACATCTCAAAATAGTACATCCCATATCATCGACATATCATTAAGGGTGCATCCAGAAATGTATACAATCATTCCACAAGATGCTATTCCAAAGATATATGCAAATGGAATGAGAGCAACAAGCAGTCAAGATACTCATGCAGTATTTGCAGCCTCCGATTGGAAACTTCATCTTGTCATAGATGTGGCTGACAAAGTGAATAAAATGGTTTACAATAGAAATTTATGCGTCCTTAGCCGTACAGGACATCCCATGCTTTTGCGCATCGATATGTCCAATCACGGGCTTCCAAACCATATGGCTCCCCACTTCCACACTCTTCCCTACAACCACGGCCAATTCAGTGAACAAGAGAATGAACAAGCTTTAAATGGCTTCCCTTATGTATCAAAAGAGGGAATATACTTTGGCCAATTGACTAAAGACTTAAAAAATGTGCCAGGTGATTTACATCCAAAAATTTGCGAACTAATTGATTCTTTATCGCCTATCGTTAAATTGCCACAATCCCCACGTTCCGGAAAGGATTGGGAAAACCTTTATGCGATTTATGAAGAGCTAAGTGCAAAAGCAATCCAACAACAGCAGCTTTGAGGTTTGAGTTAAACCTAGAAACGGGATTGTAGTTTCGAAAGAAGTCTATTCAATAAATCGTATTTTGATAGGGCTATTGCGACGTCATGGGGATAAAAATGCCTTGCGGTCTTCTCCCCGCTTGATGCCAGGTTAGAGTCGTTTCTTCCGCACTAAAAGAGCTATAACTTGCCTCAAGATGGGCTGGTGGTAATGGGGGAGAGGTTGCTTCTACTTCGATTTCAAACTGTTCCAAAATCACTCCTGCATTTCCAAGAGCTTTTACGCGCACAAGTCCTATATCTGTTTCTTTAGGACCCATAGAATGTGAATAGATGCTGCCGGTATTACAATCAAAGTTAAGCCATACCGGAATGTCATTTGGAACGGGGACCCACTCTTCCCTTTCATTATCCTAGAAACGGCAGTTGGAGACGGCAACTTAACGCAATCTCTTGAACCAGAATCATTTGCAATGGGGTGGTCCTTCACCATTTGGGAATGTCCCACCCCATTGCAAAGTGATTCTAATTCAAGATCTTGCATTAATTTGCCATCTCGAACTGCCGTTTCTAGGATTATGGCAATAGAGGCGAGAAAGCATTCTCCTCTTACACCCCTTTTCTAACAAAGTGTAAACGACAACTTTTCGGATACTTTTTTTGTGACACGTAAAGGTGTAGGTGAAGAGTTTACCCACAGATGCTTTTTGTAAGAGTTTACGATATTTTTTGGTGTTGCATCCATTTAAAAACAAAGCCCTTTTTTCATACGCTGCCCATGCAAAGGTAAGAGCGGTCAAGGCAGGTCCAGCAACCTTAATTAACTTTTCAGGGTACGATTCTCCACTTACGATGATCGGGAAAGTAGTAAAGGCAATTGATTTTCCATCGTCAGCTTTCAATGTGACTGCTAATCGCTTTGCCTGAAAAAAACCGGTGAACCTTTAAAATTCTGAATGCTAGGCATCATTCACTACACCGAATTATACTGTCATTTCCAATATCTTCCATTTCAATAGAATTTGTTAAAGTCGCTGGGAATAATAATAATCCAACCCTCTCTTGCCTTGTTAAAGAGTCGAATCGGTCATCTAAAATCAATGGGGCACCTTCTAATTCTAGGTGTAGGATCTCTTTCACGACACCGCCACTGCCGAGTACACGAATTTGCATATTTCGATGGCCCATGAGATCCATTTCCTCGAGTTGTCTTGTGGAATATAAAGAATTGATTTCGGCGCTATACCGCATCGACATTGGTAAGCCTGAAGCCAATTCAATATGACGTTTTTTGCCACACAAAATTCTTTCAGTCAGCTTACCCCAAAACCCCTCATCTCTTACGTAGGCTTGAACTTTTCGAACATCCTTAGCATTTGTCTTCAACGCATACACAAAATTCTCACCCAATTTGGCACACCTGTGGTTATTTTTCCATTTTCTGTTGGCAAGCAAATTCAAGAACAGTGCTCGATTTTTATATCCCGAATAGACTGTTCCGAGTGCAGTGAAGGTGGGTCCCGCAACCTTAAAGAACTTCGCTAAATATGAGTCACCTGAAACAGTGACTGTAAATTGACCAGCTGTTTCAAATTTTCCATCGTTTGCAATGACTGTGACTATTGTCGATTGGTCTGCAAAGGTGCCAGTATCACTTGAAGTTGGTTTTCCAGAAAATGTGCGACTTCCCGCATCAAAATGAAGCCATGGAGGCATATCTCTTACTTTATAGGTCATTGCATTCCCATTCGCATCGACAAATGTATTGCTCGGCATGATATAATAGAAGCTTTCATCCACCGCAGCTTTTTGCGTAGAAATCGGAGTTTGATAAACTGGGGCAACTATGTTTCCAACGATCAAGTTAAAAAAAGTGAATGTAGTACCTGCTGCTGTAGTTCCTGCAAGAGCCACTAAATAACTACTACCGCGATCTAAGGCGTTAGAGGTTCCTGAAAATGTGAGTTGATTGAGATTCCACAACATTTGCAAGCTACCGCTAGACTTTCCCAAGCTACCACTTGTGGCCACATATGCAGTGCTGCTTACGACGTGGACTCCGTTGGCAGGTCCAACGGTTTGATAAGTCAAGATTGGGGTAGGGTTACTCGGCGCAGCTATGTTAAAGATTGTTAAGTAGCCCCTTTGTATTAATCCGCCCGACTCGCTAATCGTCACATATGCGTTAATGCCAACGACTTGGATCCCAGTGGCAATTCCACCTGAACGAAAAGACCCTATTAGCGTAGGGGTGTTCGGCGCTGCAATATTAATGATAGTTAAACCACCATTCTGACCCGCCACATACGCAGTAGTTCCTATAACTTGGACTGCATAGAACCATTCCTGTACTGAGAATCCATAGATCGTTACTGTTAATGTGTAGAAATTCCCGATTAGTGTAGGGTTGCTAGGTGTCGTGATGTTAATGATTGTTAAGCCGCTTCCTGCTACATATGCAGTAGTCCCTACGATTTGGACTCCAGAGCCCGATCCTGATTTGTATGACCCTATTAGCGTCGGACTGCTTGGTTTAGTGATGTTAATGATCTGTAAACCACTATTCTCATCTATCACATATGCAGTGGAACCTACGATTTGGACTGCGTTAGCAGTTCCCGTAGTCTTATTATAATACCCAATAAAAGTAGGCTTGCTCGGCGTAGCGACGTTAATGATTTGTAAGCCACAAGTCCAATCTGCCACATACGCAGTCGTTCCAACGACCTGGATGCCTCTAGCCTCGCCAGAAGTATCATAAACCCCAATTAGAATCGGATTACTAGGTGTAGTGATATTAAGGATAGTTAAGCCACTAGTTCCCTCCGCCACATAGGCAATATTTCCTACGATTTGGACTCCATAGGCGAATCTTGGAGTAACATATCTAGATTCTGTTGGATTAAGTTGGTTCTTTAACCAACTTGGGCTTTGTATCACTTGTTGCTGGATAAATCCACCTTCAGCTTCTGTGAAAAACTCGTGGCTGATTTGAAATGAGGCACCAGGTAGCACGATCTGATTTTCAAGGGGCACAGCAACGGGCATTGCTCTCTCACTTATCATGCGATGAGACATGTCTGGTTCAGGGTGTGCAGTTTGAAACAAAGCGTCTTCTTGGATTTGACTGCCGCCGGCAAAAAACTGACGCGCATAATACATTCCTGCAGTTCCCAAAAGAACCATGGTCCCAAGAATTGTGGCTTTAAGACAGGGGTTGTATGAGGCTGACACCTGTTCAATGGAGCGTCTGTGTAAGGAAGGTGACTGGATACCCTCGTTAAATTCGACTACTGTAGCTTTGAGGTTTGAGTTCGAGTGCCCTTCTTCGATGGACCTTAGGGGCGTATACAGTGGAAGGGATTTGTGTGTTGCATTCACGATACCCGGCATTTTTACTCCTTATAAAGTCAAATAAGCAACAAGATATCAAACGGGAATTGGTTAGTCTAGCATTCCTTCTCTTTGCAACCAATTAACGCTAGCGGGAGCTGCTGGATCCTCTTAAGTTTTCTTGCATAAAAATGAATTTGTCTTTAGTTTTGATTTTGTCCTTTATTGTAAAGGCAATTTTTTTATTAACTAGAACTTAAGGGAGTCGTGTATGACACAACCAATTCCAGAATTTAAAGACACAGTGATCGATTATTCAAAAGCTGCGGTAGTTGAAGTAGGGGCAGCATTAGGCGGAATATTTGGTGGCAAATTTGCAGAGGATGCCTGTGGTATGGAGCCTATGATGACTATTAATGCTGTGGGTGAAATGGTGCAGGTCACTAAAGTTTTAAATGGGCAAAGGGTAGCTGTTTATAAGATAAAAGATGGTGTGTGTGGATCTTTTTTTCAAGGTGCTTCTGCATTTGTTGGGAGAGTATCTGCTGCAGTATTAGCAAATCACATTCATAAAAAGATTGTTTGACTTATGAGGCTGACAATGACGTATGTGAAAAAACAATCCCCTTTTACAAATATTGTGGTAAAGCATTCTTTTTGAATGGTTTGAAAAAGTGATTGTGAAATTCATAATAATTTAGCATAGTCAAAGTGACTCTACATTTCACAGCCCTATAACCTTTTTAACAAGGAGAATATAAAATGAATAACCTCTCAACTTCAACAGAAGCTCAAAGAAGACAAGATGCTCTTCTAAATGGAACTGGCAAACCTGTCCAACCCACAGAAGCTCAAAAGAGGCAAGACAGCCTATTAGGGACTGATGGAAAGATAAAAAGTGTAAGCGACAAAATAAATTCAGGAAACTCTTGCAATATTCAATAAATCCAAATTTTGACATACTTTCGGTATACAATTGACTTCTTTCAAAACTTTAACACGAGGAGATAATATGAACACAGACAAGGTTCTATGCAAAAGACAAGTTGTGCTTCGCTCGATTCTTACAGACCAAACGAAGATGGATATCGCTTTAGAGTTCCAACGTGCTATTGAAGGGGCTAAGCAGCAAGCAAGTCAAATCCATGCCATTATCCAAGAGCAGAAAAAAAATAATCAAAAAATAGACCTAAAGCCTCTTGAAGATGAATTGAAAAAGGCGGCCGTGCAAGAACACATTCTTAAAGAGCGCCTAGAAGAGATCAAAAAAGCCGCTGTAGGAGATCTTTACACAACTGGTGTTATCGAAGGTTTTTCCACTCTTGCAAAAGGGGATGATATTCGAGAAAAATTGGGCAATGTGGAAATTATTTCTAAAGATTATCTAATACAGGACATTCAAGTTCAGATGCCAGAAAAAAAAGCACCTGCTAAAGTGCAAAAAATAGGGACTCCTACTCGGGTCTAATTGCACCTTATGAATCAAAAAGTGCAATTTTAGCAAGTGAATGGAATTATGCAAGAGGTCTAATACCTACTATGAATATTTTGAGAATTTTAGGGCCGCAATTTTTGGTTTTTTCTCGTTGATGTCGAATACTGACATTGGATCTGAATTAAGGGATCGCAAATTCTACATTTGCGATCCCTAAAGAAATTAACTTCTATTTCTTAGCTGGAACCTTATTTTGATTAATATGGCCTGTCAGATTTCCATCTCCGTCATATATGGGAGTAGATCTGACGTTCCCAACAGCTTTAGCTTTGTTTTGATCATTGCTATTTGGGAGTACATTGATAAATGCATTAGACGGATAGGTTCCTGGAATTTCAAAACTAGTTCCACCATTATTGTCCTTAACAGTTGTTTTATTATTAACACTATACAAAACCTCAGCGAAAACTGGTACCGGCTTTACTCCTTTTCCCCCATTTACAATCCCATATTTATCTTTTGTTGCAGAAAATTGGATCTTGATCTGTTGAGTAGAACTTACCGCATTTTTCGCTTTAACATTCACCACCAAGCCCGAGGGCTCTCCGAAATCATTTAAAACATTAACTTTAAGTATTTTAGATCCTTGTTGCCCAATTACTATACCTTCTACCAGTTCTGGCTTAGAAGTTTTTGGCTTGTTAGCACCATAAATTGTTGAAGTCGTAGCAAAAATGGCGACTGTTGCAATTACAATTATATTTTTATACTTCATATACACCTCAAATTATTAACAATCACAATCAATTTAATACTAACAATTATTTAATAAATAATCAATTATAATAATGTTTAAAAGATGAAAAAATTACACCAGCACCTGCTGAGCATTTCTACCTAGCATATTAAAATTTTAGTGAACTGCTCCAGTTCACCAACATAGGCAACACTTAGTTAATAAAAATTTATAAATATTACAATGTACATTCTTAAGAGCTAGATGGTTTAAGTTTATTACATTCTGAAACTATAGCGACTAGTCGCTGCAGAGCATTTTCAGCGTCGCTTTTTGCTTGAAAATCTTGGCCTCGTTCATAACACCGGCCACTATGCGGCTATTTTCGTCCTAGATCGGCGTGGCCAGCCAAGCGAGGGAACCCTATTTAATACGCATTCAAATAGATTTTCATGCTCCTTCTCAAAAAAGCGCTCTGCTGCAGTAGTACCATCAGTTCGTCGAATATGATAGTTATGCATGACTGTCAGCGCTTTCAACTTCCTATCGCATAGCCCATGAAAACTATGGTATTTCATTCTTAACCATCCGTTCCTACCCTCGACAGACGAACTTGAGCGCTGAAACAGTCCAGCTATCTCCTTAGCTTCCTTCTTCAATGTTATCTTCATCTCATCAGTTCCAGCCTCATTTCCCGCGAAAATTGTAACTAGGTTTTGCCCGGCAAGGCAATGTTCAGATCTTGCAAAATTTCTCGCTGTGGTTTTGTCATCTCTGTGAGGATGTGTCCGCACTTGCAAGCATCGCCAGTAGAGCTCTTACTTGGCAGATTGCAAGAGTTCCATTCCCATGAATTTTACGAGCAGTTGTACAATAGGATCGGAAAGTTATCTTTTGATGCTCTTAACGAGCTAGTGAGCAATAAACATCAAGAAGATTTCCAGTCGAAATATCTGTAAACAATAGGTTTGATAGAATGAATCCTTAAGTACATGAATGAAATGAATTCTTTCTCTTTTCCTGGATAGAATTCATTTACCAAAGGATTCAAACATTCATCCACCATTTCCTCAGAAATGTTTTCGCATCTTTGGAAAAATTTTTGGAGAATGCTATTTTCGGGAGAAATTCTTTGACTTTTTTTCATTTCACATACAAATGTCGAAGAGACTCGCACGTATAGTTTTTCTCCATCCTTACTTCTAAGATTCACTACGCTATCTGTCAAATGGCGATCTTCAGCTAAGTCTAAGTAATCGATAGGATCTCGATTTAGATCAAACATGGCAAAAGCTAGTCCCTTATCTAGACTTATGATATTCCCATTTCTGTTTAAAGCATATTGTCCTTGATGAGTGTCAAAATTAAAAATAATACAGTCGGTAATTACATGACAGAATAATTGGTGAATTTGTTTGTGATTTAAAAAATTAAAGTTGAATGAGTCATCCTTTAAAAGAGAGATAAATGGACCTGTATCTAGATCTAGAAAAGGCTGAAGTGTGCCTTCTCGATACACACTATCTTCACCTTTTCGCTTGCCCATACTGGCTATTGGAACTGCTCCTCCTGTGAGATAGGATGCTAAATGGGAAGCTGATACTTCACTAATATTCACCTTTCGTTGTGCTTCCTTCCATAAAATCATCTTTTGATCTGGCAATCGTATTTGTAAATTTGTATTCCATTCGCCTACAATCTTTTTAACTACTTGCCCCTCAATGGTTGTGCTCGCTATAATAGGAATCGCTCTGAATTTGCGATATAGAGCAGTAAATGCAGGAATTAGCAAGGGGAGCATGAACATGAAAAGAGTGCTTATATGTAAGACCGTTCTTCGTGGACATTTCTTTTTGCATAGTAGTAATATGAAAAGGGAGGCAACTTGGTAAGCAACAATTCTTATTGATCTTTGACAAGTGCTTGGAGGTATATAGCGTAATTCAACCAACGATCTTCTTCCCAAGGAAGTCTCTTTAGTCGAAACAATATATGCCCTTTGTCCCATAAAATTGCAAATGTCTTGTATTCTCGATAGAACCTTTCCAACTAGCGATGCAGATGGTTCCCAGGCAATAGGAACAAAAGGGCTGAGTGTAATCATAATATTTTCTATATTTTTAAATACAAGTGCAAAGGAAAAAAGCTATAATCCCAGGCAAAACATAACAAAAAAATCGACTAAAAATCTACATAAACTATTTATTAGCATGTCTTGCCCAATTTTTGAGGTGATTTGTGAATATATTCAGACCAGTTGAAAGCTGGAAGCAGTATATATACTCAGGCCACCTGAATCTATATAAAAGAAGTTTAAAAGTATGATTGATAAGGAAAAAGGCCATTTCCAAATGCGATAACGCAACATGTAAATGGTCCATTGATTCTAGTGGTTTGATGCCAGTTATTGAATTCAATTGTCCAATCGTTGTGTTGTCCCAAATAGAAAATAACCCTAAGTTAAATTCTAGTTAGACATCGACTTCAATCACTAAGTAGTAAAGTAAGAAAATGGGGGCGGCTGGACTCGAACCAGCGTAAGCGTCAAATTTAGCCATCTTCTTGCCTGTTGAGGTTTCTGTTATTTTTCTCCCAACTTACAGAAGAAAGGAGAGGCAAGATGTTTAAAAACAAAGTAGAGTCTATTTGGTGAAACAGCACCTGCGTCTACAGCCCATCGGATGCTTGCATTCAAAATTTTTTGCATACCTTCCTTCCCTAGTCTTTTTCTCCAATTCGCTAAGAATGAAAGATCGATTGGCATTTTCCACTGCAAATAATCATAACCACAAAAGAACTGCCAATATGTATTCTCGACCCAGCCAGCTTTTCCACTTAACAGCCTTTAAGACTTTTTATCCATAAACTCTACGAATTTATCTGCTAGTTGATCAAGCGTTGTAATATTGGCAAGTTCTGCGCGCGGTATTTTGATGTTTAGCTCTCTCATGGATGTCGAGACCACTTCAATAATATCAAGGCTATTGGCGCCATAGTCTTTCATCGGTTTAGATGGATCCAAATCTGCACAAAAATCCCAAATTTTATCACCCAAAGCGAGTTCCGAAAGAAGTCTAATGAGCTTTAGCGTTTTTAAGCGTTTCTACCCAAATAGCCCGCGCTTTGTTAATATCATCCATCGTTTCTGTCTGGTATGTCAGCATCACAGTTTTCTTCGGACTTGAAAAAATGCGTATCCACCCTTGTGCCTTGTCTTGACCCTCTACATTCACGACATATTCAAATAGTTCCGATTCGTACGTCTTGTCCAAAACCTTCATCTTCACTTGCGCATTAGGAAATTTCACTTGAAATCCCTTCTGCAATTCTTTTTCTAAAGATGCCTGATTAGTGAGATCTGATGGAAGATTATTTACATGAGCCCCAAAAAATTCTTTAGGTTCTTTTTCAAAAGAACCTTCAAGAATGTAGATAACAGTTAAACTCTCTTTTAGATCCGCCTTTAACTCGTTCTTAAGTTTCCAACCCCATTGTTTTTCCTTTCCTTCCCAATGGCAGCCATTATCGTGCGCCCATTGCAGCACTGCAAGGTGGCCGCTTGTTGCAGCTGCTACACAGGTGCTCTCATCCCAAGGGAATCCGTTAGCGTGCACCCATTGTAGTACTGGTAAGTGACCTCCAAATGCCGCAGCTATGGAGACTTGGCTACTATTAAAGATTCGCACATCAAACATGTAATCGTTGATCTGAGAATTTCGTTTCTGTAAGCCAAGTTGATTCATCCATTTTAAGACAGCGATATAGCCTTTTGCTGCAGCGAAAGCTGCCAAGGAAATTTTTTGACGATTATTATAAGGTGTTTCTGGAAAAACGTTTTTGAGTTTTTCGATCTGAGATCGATGATTACGTAGAATTTGGCTGCGTAATCTATTGTCTTTTGCGAGGAGTTCCTGCCACCATCTACAAACCTGGGCAACCAGCCATGCATCATCAAAGGTGAGATGTGAGAGCACTTCACAAAGCAGATCCAAAGGCAAAATGGCACCAGAGATGGTTTGGGCAAGAGCTCTTTGACCGACAGAAGTGATTGCTACCTCACTTTCTGTAGGCTCGCTTGTGGCTTGCGGAGGCGCATGCCTTGTTTTTGTGGCTTGCAAAGCCGACTTCCATGGATCGGTAAAAGACGTTGAAATTGACGATGGGTTCATGATTTTACTTTTCCATTTTATTATTAAAATTAAAAATGATAGTAATACAAATTGTTTTAAATATCAACTTTGTTTTTCATAATTTTATAAATTTTATTATAATAATATGGATTTTAATTAAAGAACTCTTGACTTGCAAAGGCAAAATCGAGTGTTGATAGTGTATACTATGCAATTAGAAAGATGGTGTTTTTTTTCTCGAGATTTGGAAGAGGCGATTTTTTCCAGATCTCAATTGTTTGTGAGAGAACACCTTGTGTAGGCATAGTCAAGTCCCAGGCCACGCAAAGAGAGGTAGATCCATTTAAAACGTTGACTAGGCTCTCTAGCGTGTGCTTATTGCGGTAGGGAGCTTCGATAAAAATTTGAGTGCAAGACAGCTGCTTAGCATTTTTCTCTAAAATAGCAATCTCTTTTTCACGTGCCTGTGGCTCTTCGGGTAAATAACCCAAAAAGTTAAACCGCTGGGCTGGAAACCCAGAGAGCATGAGAGAGAGCATGAGCGATGAAGGGCCCACAAAGGCCTGGACGACAATACTTAAACTCCTGGCGCGCATGACAAGCTTTGAGCCGGGATCGGCAATACAAGGCATTCCTCCATCGGAGATAAGGCCCCACCGCCCCCCTTTCCGTATTGGATCTAGCAAAAAGTCGATCTCTTCATCGTTAGTGTGTTCATTCAAAAGGGCAATGGGAATCGCATGGGGAGGTTTTTTGGTCTGAAAACGGTTTAAAAACTGACGCCCCCCTCCAGCGCTTTCGGCAATCAGACCATCGATTGTGGCGACAGCTTTATCAACAGAAGCTGGCAAAAATAAACTGTGGTGAGCCACATCCCCAAAGACATTTGGAAGAAGGAGAAGGGCGGGTCTTGGAGAGATTTCAGTTTCAGGTGTTTTGGTCATAAAGTGTCATCCTTCAAGTGGTGAGTTTGACGATCAATAGATCGGCAAGAATATTTACATCTATTTTAGAGTTTTTTGAATTAAGCTCCGCCTCATCAGCAGCTCATCTTATCGACAAAGTCATTCCCTGTGTACCCATCCGTCAATTTGTGATCAGTTTCCCCATGAGGATACGCCACTATTTGCTAACTCAAAATGTCCTTCAAGCTGTTTTAAGAATAGTTGTCGATGAGATTCGGAAAAGACTGATCACTTGCAGTCCCAAGCTACCAGATCCTCAAATTGGAGCAATCAGTTTCATCCAACACTTTGGCAAAACTCTCAATCTGCACCCTCATTTTCATCTTGTCGTAGCAGATGGAATTTTTACGGGAAATGAAGCTGCATTAGAGTTTCATGAAGCAAGCCTTACGCCTGATGATGTTGCTGATACCCAAGATTGTATCCAAAAGCGCGTTTTGAAGTATTTTGGAAAACGTGGTTGGTTCGATAAACCGACTATCGAGAGAATGCTCGGCTATGAAAATAGCGGATTCTCTTTGGATGCCAATGTTCGGTTTGAATCTTGGGACCGAGATGGTTTAGAGAGGCTCATACGATACTGTGCACGGCCTCCATTTGCGAGTGAAAATCTGCGCTGGAATGGTCCCTGGTTGGTATATCGTCTTCCCAAACTTACCCATACCGGCCAGACTTATGTGCAGATGATGCCATTAAAGTTTCTTGATAAAATCGCTGCATTCATTCCACACCCAAGGCGTCATCGGCATCATTACCACGGTGTTTTTGCTCCAAACAGTCCCCTCCGAAAGAATATAACAGCCAATGCTCAAAAGAGGCCTGAAGTTTTTAAATCACAGGGAATGCAATACGCGCACAGAGAGAGAGCCCAATAATTGCATAGACTTTAAGACAGGGGAGTCGATCTTGTTTGATCCCTATTTATACTTAAACGATACCCGGGCCATTAAAGAGTGTTTGATGCAAGGCATCGGCGTGGCTCAGCTTCATGATTACATCGTAGAGAAAGAGATAAGGACGGGCAAACTTGTCGAAATTTTAGGCAAGCACACCGAACAAAGTAAAACAATTCCCATTCACATTTCATACCCGCCAGCCAAACCGTTGCACGCTAAGATTCGCTGCTTCATCGATTTTTATAAGACGACAAAATTCAAATTTTGAGATACGCAGGCCAATTGATAATATCATCTAAAAAAATGGGTGTCTGTTTTTTTTGTTTTTGACAAAAAATTGATTTTTTGTTAAATTAGTGTTTATAATTTTTAACAGGAGGTATATCATGGCTAATCCTTTAGTTGGTAACTATTCTTCTGCTGCTCCGGCAGCCGCCCCACGCTCTACAGAGGGAGTTGTTGGAGGTGAACCTAGCAAAGCAAGCGATAGTTCACGGGTTAATGGGGCATCTCAACCGATTTTTGACGCGCCGCCCCCTGCAACGGCCACGGCTAAAAGAATCCCCTATAGCAGGGATTATAAGCACCTACTAAAGGATAAGAGCAAATGGCCACTCGGCTGGGGCATTATGGAGTGGAGAGATGGCGCTCTATTCGAGGGAAAAATCCGAGAAGGATCTTTCCAGGAGCGCCGTAGGTTCTACATACGCACCGCGGTAGATTCTACATGCCCACCACAGAAAAGAATGAGCGTCGCCGCTTCTTTCGAGGGATTTTGGGATAAAGTCAATGAGTGCCCTTGTTCCCGTTGCAGTAAAGCTGTTAGCGCTCCTCCTACGGAGCGGATAAACCAAGCCACAGAGTGTCAGCCTTCCGGCTCTGTTGATTCGCCCTGAGCGAATCAACAGAATTATACCGAAATTATGTACGCGTTCACGGAGTTGTAAATTCGTGCCCGTGCCCGCATCCTATTACCCTTAAGTCCAGTTCTTTCTTTGTAAGAGTACTTTAAAAGCATTTTATCATCTTCCGAAAGCTTCCCAAGCAATCGCAAAATCTACCATTCGACCCATCCCTTTCCACATTACCTTTACTCCTGGAGGATCTGCGTTCTTGCGATCTATATATCCTCCAAGTGCTGCTATCATAACAACAAATTCTCCTAGCGTAGGAGGCTTTCTAGGTAGGGCTTTTTTGGGATTCGACACTTTATACACCGATTTCCACTCCGCTTCTTCAAAAACTTCGCCTGCTGATATCTCTCCACACACTCGCCCTAACATCATTGTAAACATCACTCTCCAGGCAAGAACCATGAAAATTGCAATTAGGTTTTTCATCCTATCTGTCGTTTGTAATTGCCTTTCCTCTATTTTGCAATGGATTCAATAAAATTTTTTGGTGCATTTGCTAATCGTGCTCCTACAATATACTGGTATCCCTCTTCTTCGAGCAGTTGTGTATTTTCCTGAGAAAGCATCGCCGCATCTGCCACAACGATTGGCTTGGAACTAGCATGTAATTTTTGGAACTCTTTTACCACGCTTAACATCGTATGCCCCTCAAAGGTATTCCCCTTATAGATTTCGTGTCTCAAGGGAAATCCTTGGTGAGTCACAAGCAAACCAACAACGATTTGTGGCTGTTTCGATTTATCATCTTTTGAAAAACCTCTCGATTTCAGTTCGTCGTCAGGTTCATGGCTTTCAAAGTAGAGTGTCGTCACATCATAGAGAACAAGGGCAAAAGACTCTCCAAAATGTGCTTTAGCCGTTTGATATGCAGCTCTTTCAATATCATCCTTATGATCCATGAGTTCGGGGAGCAAACGATAAACAGTACGCTCGGCATAGGATATTTCCAAATAACGCATTAATAATTCAATCGTACGAAGCTTAGATGCCGGCTCAATGATTCTCATGAGAGCGAGGTCTTGATATAAAGGGTGAAGAAAAGCTAAGCCACATATCTGGGCGCAGTTTCTCAGAGCTGTATGCGCAAAGCGATGTGTTATTGAAGACAATTGCAAATGGTCTTCATGTAGAAGGTTGAGAGGCTTTTCTATAATGGAAAAAAGGGAGGGTTGCATAGAGAGCTGCTCTCGTATTGTCTCAGCTTCTCGATAAAGCACAGTTAGCTCTTCATCTGTGTGAGAACTGCCAATATGGCGAACAACAATGCGCTTGCCTTGTTGGTACCGAATAATCTGAACGGCTGTTGCTCCAGATGCGGTAGTAACTTTTCGAATTCTAAGATCTCCACGCATCCACCAAAAATAACGCTTAGTGCGGTTTCTTGCACTAATAAAAATCATAACTCGTTGTAAGTCAGCATGATTTTTCTGGTACCATTGAACTTTTCAAAATTTGGCAGAAGTCAGGAGATTTAGGCCAATGGAGGCAGCAGGTCTTTCCCCGGGGAAAGACCTGCTACCCCCATTGAATTTCCTATTCCCAGGAAAAAGCAGGGTAAGATCTTTGCTGCAGCAGCCATTATTGGAGTCCCATTGGGCTTAGGGCTTATTGCAGCTAGTATTTTTACAGCAGGAGTGGCAGCCTTCATCGTATTGCTGACGCTGGGGGTCTGTAGCCTGTTTGGTGTGGTGTCAGTACCCTTTATATATAACGAAAAGCTAATCGGTCTGCATCGTCGAATTGATAGAGTTGAATCTAGACTTGAGTATATGAATGAACCTGAGTTTAAAGAATATGCCAAAGCACCCCCCCCTTTCTAGCAGCGATGAAACTTCCCTTGTGAACCACATAAAAGAATATCCAAAGTGGAAGAAAAAAATGCTCGCTGATAAGGCTAAGGTGGATAAGGAAAATCAATTTGAAGCCGAGCTAGAAGCGTTAAAGAGCAAAAACACCCTTAAACCTTAAGTTCATCGCTCCGATAAAAGGTCGATGGCGGTGGTAAATAGTTGATGACTCCACCCGTCAACCGCTCGAGGATCTTTTACAAAGGGAAGTACGTCAGACTTTGCTTGCTCAAGATCTATAATTGAGATCTTTGTCATCAGAAGTTGCTTTAACTCAGCAAGTGTCAATGGTGTGGGACGGGTGACCCCCTCAGATTGCTCCATTCTGGCTTGTAAGTGAGCTAGATGCACTGGAGTTTTTCGAGCAAGATACCACAATAGATCGTACCAGTCTCGCCCTTTAATACGCGATTTCCAATTACGATAAAGGATAGCGTGGATTTTACCAGCAAAAAGATCTGGCAAGGTATAGCTTCTGACCATGAAGGGAATTGGATTTAGTAGAGGCCTCTCTTCTGTGTTAAATCCAAGAGGCGGGTCTGTATCGATTTCAAACTTAATTTTCAGCGTCTCTTCTAAATGGCACCGACGTTGGATAGAAAGAGGCACACCGATCCGCATGAAGTTAATTTTCGTATTTGCTTTAACGAAGGCTGATTGAACAGGGGTTTCGAACGATTTTCGTATGCCAGTGATTTCCATTTCAAATCCAAAGGGGCACAATTCTGTCTCTATCCCTTTATAATAAGACTCTAATTTAAATAGGGGATCTGCTTTAAGAAGAGAAAAGTCAAGATCTTCGCTAAAGCGATTTAGCCCGTAGAGTATTCTGAGAGATGTACCTCCATAAAAGGCTGCATGTTCGAAGAATCGACACCTCCAAAGAGCCAGTAAAACACATTCTTGAATGATCTCTTTTAAAGCATTTGCATACTCTTCAGGTGTTTGGCAGCTATAAGGTGCGATCATTGAAAGTATAGCTTCGTTCATAGGCTTCCGCTTAAAAGGGTAATAACGGGCTTTTGGTAGCTTTCTGCAATTTCCTTTAATAAAACCTTATCAAGCTGAAAAAGTAGCCCTTCCTCTACACGCAATCCGTTAATCAGGTAATCTAATAAGGCCTCTTTTGTCTTCAATTCGTTGCAATGAGCGATGGTGTCGCAAAGAGCCTTCTCAGGTGAGGCAATCCAGCAGCGAGCATGGTCGCTGATTATTTCCCAGCGTATGCCCACACCATAGGCCTTCATATTTAGGTGTTGGTAGGAAAAGCGGCCACAGGGGGTATCAAATTGCTTGTTTCGCTGTGTTGTCATTGATGTAATATTTTCGACTCGTTCTGGGATCATTTCGTATTTAGCTAAGGCAGCTTCTTTAGAGACGTAAGAAGGGCCAAATAATAAATTGGCTAGGTGATATAAAGAAAGAGGCTCTTTTCTTTCTTTTGGGGGAAAGACATAAATCCCTTTCTTAATTCTGATAATATCTTGGTGGCGAAGTAAGCGCGTCACTTTATCGCGTGGAGATTCAAAATCCTTAAGTTGGGACATGAGCCATCCATAGTCAAAGATTTCAAGGCTGCAGTTTTCTCTTAATGTGCGCATAGCGATTAGATCCATTAACCAGTATGTCTATAATATTACGACATACTGGTTTTTTATGCAATCCAATTTCTAAAATTTCTAACATCAGACCTCCTGACATCGATGCGTAGGCGAGGAATTGAAAAAGAGACTAAGATGCAGCGATCGACGACGAGGTAATAGTCCAAAGCCTATTGCCGAGGAGCCCTGCGCTGAGGAGCCCTGCGCTGCAGATTGGTCTCATTTTCAATTCTCCCGCCACGCCAGCGATGCCAGGAGGTCTGAAATTACAGAATTGCAGGCCTGACCCTTTCTTCTAATCAAGATCCATATTGATTTTCTAGGTTTTTCTGCGGATTTTTTGTAGATGCCCCTTTAAATTCAAGAATTTGATTTAATGTCTGGTCACCTGGATCAAGCTCTCTCGTGATAGGATTTTAAAAGAAAAAGGTTTATCATGAACCTCGAAGAAAAAGAAATAGGCACCGTGAGAAACCGTTTGGCAAGGGGCTTCACAGCCTTCGCGATAGGCTGTGAGAAACGCTTGTGCCCCCTTCCTATTAGGCTTTAATGACTACCCTATTTTTTCCTTGACCCACAATCACTTTTTTAAGATCTCCTTTTTTATCCAATTTTACTGTAACTGGAAGTTGAGTAATTTTGTACTCATCCTTCGTCTTTTTTACCTCTCCATAATAACCGGTCGTATCACTATTAGCTGATGAGACTTCTTTTGCTACAGCTTTAAGTGTATCTCTTTGTTTATCATTTAATGTCATTACCTTAAGTGTAGCACTACCATCTTTGTTCCGTCCGGTAGTAAGAATGCTTAGTTTTGCAGAGTCTTGCGTGTCTTTTGTACCGCCTTGCTTGGTAGCGTCAGTGGTTTGCTCGGCTATTGTTATCCATGCTGTTCCTGGTTGTCTTTTTGTGTTAGTGACATCGATCAACTTGTCAGTCTTCAATCCAAACTTTGGGTTAGGGTCTGAATAATCTGGTGTCCCAACCCCAAACGTAGTACCTGAAATCAAAATGGCAGACAGCGCTGCCATCATTGCGATCATATTTCTTAAATTTTTCATAATCAACCTCCTATTTTTAGGACAGACTAATTAATTCTTACTTTCGTTTTATAAACAAAATTGGACATCGCAAATATTTGCGATATCCAATTTTGCTTAGGGTGAGTTAACCACCGTTACGCAGTTACGCGGCTTTAGCCCCAATCATTCGCTTTATCCTCCTTTGGATGTGGTGGACGAAGCTTTTGCTTTAGCAGCGGCATCATCGGCGTTTACCTTTACGTTTGCCGCATTATCCAGAGCTTTAGCGTATCCCCTTGTTTTAAGTCTGTCTATATTAGTTTGTGCTCTTATTTTATCTAATTGCGGATTATTAGAATCACTACCTAAGTCTTTACTTATTTTTTGAAAAGCATCTTCATCCTTACCGACCTTTGCCCGTATCTTTTCATACGATCTTGCTGCATAAGCGTCTACTTTTGCTTGTGCTGAGGTCCCAAGCTTTGCGTAATCATTCTTTTCTTTAGCGCTGTCTTCCTGCAATTTACTCTGGTCTGCTGGCAAGTTCTTCCTGCTTCCTATCGTTTGGTCATACACCACAGCACCTACGTCTTTACTTATTTGCATATAGTCCTTTTTAACATCCTTCACTTTTTCTCCCTGAACTTCAGAAGTAAAAGCTAATAAACTTACCGCAATGACTGGAACATAAATATATTTCTTCATAACAACCTCCTAAATTAGGAAACCAAAATATAATTGTCTTGCAACTTTTATTATAAACTAATTTTTAATTATTTTACAAAGTTAAAATATATTTTTTTATCTCTTTTGTCACCCATTCAGAAGAAATACGGCGC
>JABDAE010000010.1 GCA_013289325.1 Chlamydiota bacterium | reverse complement strand
GGCAAGATAAGATCCTCATGGAGATCTGCTCAAAAGCTAAGTGTTTAGAAGAAATCGACTTAAACCAAACAATGCGTTTACTTAAGAGTGATTAATCCAATCATTGCAAAGACCCTTCATTGTAAGATATTCTCTATTTTGTGCTTACATGAATAAGAAAAACTCTATCAAATAATTAATATATTAATTATAATAAAACTAACAACACAATAAACAATATGAGGTTGTTATGAAAATTATAAATATGCTTGCAATGGCAATAATCACGTGTTTGTCTTTGACTTTGGGGTTATATGGAGAGTCATTGACCGGTACTGTGACCGGTACTGTAAAAGAAGTGGATCTTAAAAATTCAACAGTTGTCCTAAAGACAAAAGGGCAACCTCCTGTAAGATATTCTGTTCAAGGGTTTACTGACTTGAAAATTGGATCAAAAGCCACTTACACGAGGTCGTTGGTAGATGGCAGTCTCTTGCTTACAAAAGGCGTACTTATCACTACGCCTGCCAACGAACATCAAGTAAACCTTAGGGTGACTGGAGGGGGCAATGTTTATGGTGATATAAACACAAATAAGAACTTACTGAAAGGGAAGACAATAGTGGTACAATATGATGCCTCTCAAACTAAGCAATTCACTGTTAAGAAGATTATACGATAGGCAAAGGTTTATACCACTCGTGATTCAAAATTTGGTTCTGGCTTCGTAACTTCTCAATCAGTCATGGTAGGACAGTTGCCTGAGCTTGCGAAGGCGACTGTCCTACCATGACTGATTGATATCCTAGCGCGCTGTAAGATGAGAAAAGCCCCCCCTGAAAACGGGGGATATCTTTAACCTAGAAACGGCAGTTCGAGATTTAATTCGTGACAGTCATTTGTTTTAATAGCTCGACTTCTTCATCTGTCAGTGCAACAAGAGGAGGGCGCACAAGCTTCCAATTTGGATTATTACTATCGGAAAGCCTAGCCTTACATGTTTCAATAAAATTGTCGCCAGGTAGTCTACCAGTTATGGTCCTATTTTGCAACACTTTCGGTATACACCAAAAATATGCTTAAATTTTTATTTTCGAAATCTCTTGCTATGATGTAAACTCTCGACTAAAGCCAGCGAAATCAGTGATAATGAATCTATACCGAAAGTGTTTCAAAATTTGGATTTTTGGCTTTGAGAAAAACTAAGCGATCGAACGATCGCAACCGACCCAATATTATAATATGGGGACGGTTGCGATCGTTCGATCCCGGGGATTTTCTCTTTGCCAAAAACCAAATTTTGAAATACTTTCGGTATAAATACCCCAAAATTTTAACAAAAAGTCAGCTTCATGAACAAATATGTAAAATACCTATTTTCTCTTCTGCTCTTTTTTATCCCCTGTACGACGCTTTTGTCTCACGATATAAAGAAAAAAACCATCTGTTTAAATATGATCGTGAAAGATGAAAGTCATATCATAGAACGATGCTTAAAGTCTGTGCTTCCCATCATCGATTATTGGGTCATCGTGGATACGGGCTCAACTGATCCCACTAAGTCGGTCATTGAACATTTCTTATCCGAAATTCCGGGAGAGCTGCACGAAAGGCCGTGGGTTAACTTTGGACATAACCGAGATGAGGCGCTCCAACTTGCAAAAAATAAAGCAGATTATATCCTGTTTATGGATGCCGATGACGCTTTAGTGTTTGAAAAGGATTTTGTGATGCCAGATCTTTTGGCCGATTGTTACTCGACAGTCTCATCAAGCTCTGGAGGGGCAACAGAATATCACTTCACAAGGCTTATCAAAGCCGATCTCGATTGGCATTGGTATGGAGTGTTGCATGAATATGCGTATGCACCAAATGCACGCGATTACCAGATGTTACCCGGAGTGACCTATGCCTATTTATCGGGAGGCGCAAGATCCAAAGACCCTACTACCTATCAAAAGGATGTAGAAATATTAAAATCGGCTTTACTTGAAAATCCCTTTGACTCTCGCTACACCTTCTACCTTGCCCAAACGTATGCCTGTTTAAAGCAGTATGAAGAGGCAATCAAGATGTATCAAAGACGAGTTGAACTGGGAGGTTGGGAAGAGGAGGTCTTTTGGTCTAAATTGCAAATTGCAATTATTCAAGGGCGATTAGCTCAAGATGAAAAAATAGTCCTCTCTTCATTTTGCGATGCTTACTTGTTTAGAAAAAGCCGCGCTGAACCTTTGTATTATATCGGCGCCATGTTAAGGATTGATGGGGATAACGAAACTGCATATCAAATCTTAAAACAAGGTCTTAAGCTTCCTCTTTCATCGGATCGCCTCTTTGTCGAAAAATGGATCTATGAATATGGGATGTTATTTGAGTATTCAATTGCAAGCTATTGGGTAGGAAAATACCAAGAAAGCCTTAATGCATGCGATAAACTCCTTGAAATGGATCAGTTGCCAAAGACACTTCGGGAGTGGACACTAAGCAATCGCGAATTTGCAGTTCAAAAGGTCGAGGAACTAAAAAGTCAAGGTCAAGATAATAGCACAGAAATAGAAATCGATAAACCGCTCAACAATGAAAAGTTACCTGCCCTATTTGCAACGCTATTTAAACAACAAAATGGAAATGGGTCTATATGGAAAGAGGTGAGATACTTCACATTTCCTGTCCAGCAAGTCCTGACGTCAAATATTGCGCCAAGCTTTGCAAATTGAAGAAGTTAATAGATAATGTACGTCGTCAATAATTTTTGACGACGTACATGGGTGCAATTTAGTTGCAGCTAGGTGCACATGGCTGTGGGCATGGCTCGCAGCATGGTTGTGGACAGCACTTATATGTGTATTGTGGCACATATTTGCAATGTTGATGGTATGTGTGCTGAGGGCACTGCACACATTCGCATGTTGTGTAGTGCTGTGGCACTTGGCGGCAGCATGTTTCACAATAGTATTGTGGAACATAGCGGCAACGCGTTTGTTGATAGTACTGAGGTACATAACGGCAGCAATCTTTGTAGTGATACTGTGGGCAGTATGTCGTTTCACATGTTGTGTAGTGGCAAGGCTTGTATGTGCAGCAGCATGTATAGCCGTTGCCCATGTCTTGTTCCCAACCTTGTGGCGCAGTTGCTGGATCTACGATGCAACCTTCATGATCCGCTCCATTAGCATATCCATGAGCTGCATGTCCTTGTTGTCCTCCATGCCACTCTCCAACGCCTTGGTTGTTTGGCATGTCTGATTGATCAACTTGACTCCATGCATGGCCGTTTTGTGAGGCCACTTGTGACGCCACCGGTTGTTGCGCTGCCATTTGGCTACCTGGATTATCTGCAGCTGCTGCGCTTCCGTTGATTAACAACAAAGATGCAAACACTGACAAAAGTGCAAACATTTTCTTCATATACTTTTTCTCCTTAAATAGGTTAAAATGAATGTCTGAAGACCCTAAAAATACAAATTGTAAAAAGGTCTACCTTTCGTTTTATGACTTGCCAGAATATAATACAACTTTTTTTTAATTCTCATTCGCGATGACAACATTTATTTCCAAAAACCAAATACGGATGCACGATACCGACATGGCGGGCATTCTCTATTTTCCAAGACAATTTCGACTTGTCCATGACGCTGTTGAGGATTTTTTTGAAACAAATGACCTTGGACTATCCCTTATTTTTCAGCAAAAGGACTATCTCTTCGTCGTCGTGCATGCCGAGTCCGATTATATTCATCCCTTGAAAGTGGGCGATAAGTTAGAGGTCACCCTTACCGTTGAGACAATTGGGACAACCTCTTTTACATGTAGCTTTGCCATTCATAAAATCGATCAAAATAGCTTAAAAATCTTGGCTGGAACCGCTAAAACCGTTCACGTTGCGATTGATAAAGCCTCCAGAACTAAAATCCCCCTCCCAGAAGAGCTCAAATTCATTTTACAGCGCTACTCATCATAAAACGGCAGAAAAAGGCTGGCTTTAAATTAATTTTTTTTCTATTAATGGAAATGAAAGCGAAATTTGGGCCTTTACTAGAAACAAGATGATTGAGAGAAATAAGATGTCGACTGCAGAAATTCGAAGCGCTAGAGCTACCCCTTCCTCAACAGCCTCTTCCCCAACGTCCAATTGCGATCGTTCATTTCCCCAAACACAACGCTTAAAGGTAGTAGATAGCGTTGCTCAACAAAAATTTTGGGCTCCCCCAGAAATAGAAAGAGCGCGCCCTTCACTACAACCATGGGGTGGGGCTCTTACGGCGCGGGGGCCACTCTATGGAAAATTGTGTAAAGCACCTACTGATACATTCACAGTGGCATTTACTGTTCTCGACATCAATAACATCGCATGCCATAGCCTGCATTACAATCCAATCGATAGAACAGAAAAACGCTCTCAAATACTCATAGAAGGCTATCCCGTCTTCAACTCCAATCTTCTCTCATTAGACGGCTATTTTTCAGTCCTAAAAGATCATTACCGCTGGCAAATCATTAAAAAAGAGGATGGAACTCCCTCTAAAATTGTGGGATTCAAAGCAAATCGATTTTTTGAAAACGATCCCGATGAGAGAGCGCTTATAAAATGGGAAGAACAAGATCCTAATGAAAGAAGATCTTCAGTTTCATCTGAGCCCAAAACAGGATCAGAAGGGGGGAGGTCCAGCCCTTCTATCCCAAGCCAAACTTCGTCCAATACCAATGCATCAGGGGCAACGTCCGAGAAAAAAAGAAGGCTCTCAGTGAAGTTTGGAACTTTAAGAAATAGATTTAAAGCACTAGGATCTCAAGTAGGATCTCAAGTAGGATCTCAAGTAGGATCTCAACAAGGTTCTTCAAGAAACTCTTCAAAAGGTTCTGCGCGAGGCTCTTTAAAAGATCCTTTAGACACACTATTAGAAAACTCTTCTCCAAATACCTCTCAAGAATGGAAACGCTGCTTATCGAATGGATCAGATGGTTTCTCACAAAGCGTTCCTCAACTACAAAGATCTAAATCTATTGGCCCCAGCACTCAAAGAATACCAAGCATCTTGGCTAAGGCTTCATCCTTTCAAGCTAAGGGTAGAAGAATGTCGGCGCCTTCTTCATGGCCCCCTGCGGAAATTAATCCCTCAGATTTAATGGATTTTCAACCCATTACAATCACAATCAAAGCTGGTTTAATATTAGAAATTACAGATAAGATCGAGTGTTTTATAACCGATGAAACAGGGGAAGTCAGAGAAGTATTTCCCATCAAACGATATCCGGTCATCAAGGATAAAGTCACAAGTTCGAAAATGCTTTTTCACATCATCAAAGCAAAATTTCGTGTCATAATTGATAAAGATAAGAATAGAGGAAGTATTAGCGTAAGCTTTCGTCCCCGCACAAAATCTGGACCTCCATCCCCCTGCCCTTCTGAAACAGATTCTGCATCGCACTCGTATTATACAGACGGCGAAGAAGACCAAGGCGTCACAAATGAGCAATTTAAATCGCCATCTACGCCCAATTTTCACTATATGGAAAAACTAGATTCCTCGCGTGAGAAAAATCCTATCGCTAATCAAGAGGGGCCCCCTGCTAGCGCTTCTCAAGAATCCGATAACTATGTCGAAATTCAAAAAAATGCGAAGGAAGGAGACTTATGGAGTATCTTTAACATAGGAAGAAGTCATGAACACGGGGAAAATGGAGTAAAGCAATCAGACTCTACAGCCCATGTCTGGTATGAGCAGGGGGCATTCAAAAGCTACCCTCCGGCAATGCTGAAATACGCTTGCTTTTATAAGCAGGGCCGCGGCCTATTCACTGGCAACCCCCAATTAACACGCGCCATCCATTGGTATTACGAGACATCAATCACATGTATGGAAGCCGAAAAAAGCGGCAAGGAACTCGATTACGATGTAAAAAAATGCCTCGGAATAGCAGCGTATAATTTAGCGATCTGCATGGAGGAAATCGAAGGTCATGAACAAACCCTTGTATGGGATCAAGAATCTGCTTCAACTTATGAAGCATTATATGACGTGAAGCAATGGAAAGGAAAATCTAAGGAGTTAGCCACACAATGGTTGGCATACGCGGCTCAGCAGGGAAATAACGAGGCGAAAAAGCGCCTCCAAGCCCAAATAGAGAGTGAAAATACATCTGCAAAGGATCCTCAAACTTCTAGCATCCGTTCACCACCCAGGACGGTGAAAGCTTGTTTACAAAAGCTTCGAGGCCATCCTGCGCCTCGTCCGAGCGGCGGACCATCTGAAACAAAGACATAGCCAGCTGCATTCCTTCGATATAATTAGCAGATATTGGCGTCTGTAATAGATGTTTTGTCTGCTTTATCGCAAAGGGACCTCCTAAACGCACTTTTCTCGCCATCTCTACTGCTTCGTCCATTAATGTTGACCCTTCGACTGCAAGATTAACCAGCCCCATCTGCAAAGCTTTTTGACTATCTTGAAGTTCGCCAAGAAGAAGGAGTTCTCGCACATCGCGCGTCCTAATTTGACGAAGGAGCAGGTGCGCAACTTGTGAGGCAATGAGTCCGCGTCTTACCTCCGGAAAGCCAATTTTCGCATCTCTTGCAAGCAGCGCAAAATCACAAGCAGCCACAAGCCCAGCTCCCCCTGCAATCGCATCGCCTTGGACGGCCGCGATGGTAACAAGAGGCGATGTATAGATCGTTTTAAATAGGTGCGCCACATGCTGCGCCATTTTGTCGATGAGACTCTCTTGTGCCGCTTCTTGTAAATCAAGGCCCGAGCAAAAGGCTTTACCTGTCCCTGTTAATATGGCCACGCGGAATTGATCTTCCCGTTTTGCAAGGGTTTCAAAAGCTGAAATGAGCTCCTCCATCAGTGCAAGTGAAAGAGCGCCACGCTTTTCTTCTCGCTGTATTGTAATCCTCGCAATACCCTTTTCTACGTCTTCGACTTTGATATACTCTGTCATGATTCGACCTCACAATTATTAGACGCTACCATATCGACTTTTTGCTAGGTACAACTTTTAATCACATTTATCCTAAAAACGGCAGTTGGAGACGCTAACTTGACACAATCTCTTGAACCAGAATCATTTGCAGTGGGGCGGTCCTTCACCACTTGGGAATGTCCCGCCCTACTGCAAAGTGATTCTAATTCAAGATCTTGCGCCAATTTAGCATCTCGAACTGCCGTTTCTAGGTTTATCAAAATGAGGATTTTTTTTGAAGAGTTGAAAAATTGTTGTGATGTATTTAGCTTTGTGATATATGTAACATTTTTTGATATAGTGGAGGTATACAATGAGTCTAGCTACTCATAATTCAGTTAATTGTGTGGGATCTATCTATTCACCCTCTTGTTCATTGGGCCTAACACCTGAACTACATTCTTCAACTGAGACAATTGGGGGGCGGTTGCGACGAAACGGCGATGGAACTCTTGAAGTGATACCAAAAGCGCCAATGGAGGTTGTCGGTGAATATATTTTAAGGCCAGCGATTGATGTAATAGTATCTGTTTTTCAATCAACTTTTGGTCATGTGCTTAGGTTCGGACAGGCGATAGACAATGTAGTCAGAGGGATCAATATTTTACCCATGGCAGAAGCTGCTGCCACTGCAAAAGAAAATGTCTATAATAAAGATGACTATGATCCGGAATCTTGTCCACAAGCTTCTAAGACCGTCTCTGATTTAGTTGCAGCGGCGTTAAATAAAAATGAAGTCAATTATGTTACAGCGGCAAAACCGATTGCGTCGGAATATTTACGTGCTTGTCAAGCCCAAAGAATTGAAAGAATGATGAAGAATCAACATGCGCGCAACTTGGATGTTTTTGAAGAAAAAATTAAAGCGCGCGACAAAGCACTGAGCGACTGTAAAGCAAAGCATGGAGAAAGTTGCTACCGTCACAACTGGAGGGATCAAACACCTCGATTGGAAGCAATACCCGAAACAAAGAGCGTCGATGGTGAAGTTCAAACAACTATCCGATGGAAAGTGCATCCTGGGTATCTCTATTGGAGTATCTATGTGGATTATTCAACTAGGGATCAGGAGTGGAGTAGTGGTATGTTAAATTGGGACACCCATAAAGATCAACCTACGATTTCTGAATAGACTTCTTTCAAAACTTCATTTGGGAAGTAAAATTGATTTTTGAACGAATTTATCGACAAATTTTGAGAGTATATGTAGGCATCTTTATCGGCAAATGAAGTTTTGAAAGAAGTCTCATGAAGCGCATAAAGCGAGTATAAACATTCCGATGAGTATTTGTCCTTTCCAAAATCACCATAGTGGTTCTTTTCAACCTGACTCTTGCCAAATGGGTCTCCTCGTTTGCACTGATCAGCCTACTCTTTCAGAAGGCAGGTTATATGAAAGAGACGGTGTCATTCAACTCATTCCTAAATCTCCAGCTGAAGTGGTTGGTGAGAGAGTATTGCGACCTCTCATCGATTTAACATATCAAGCAGCTAGTTCTGTATTTGACTCAATAAAATCCAAAGTGATGACCGCTCACCGCTTTGTTTTAGACTTTAACTTGTTGCCTGTCGCACACGCGGAAAGTATCCCTCAAGATTCTTTAGATGAGGCTCAGAATGTCTTGTACAGTTGTTCATTAACAGATGGATTCGCACAAATAGAAAAGATGCCTCTTCTCCCGGATAGGCCACAAATAGCCAGCTCGGAATTAGAAGTTGAACCAAATACAAAAACACAAAAGTTGCGTAAAGCACTTCGAATATTTAAAACAAGTGCTGAAGCTCTTCAATTTCTTCATGACGATGGGGTCGACACCACCCAGTTCCAACCGATTTGTTTATTGCAAAATGATTTTAATCGCCTCACCTATCCCCCACAATCTCTTTCTCTTAAAACTTCGCAAAATATACGTGAAAGTATGGACGCTTTATCAGTGTTTGTTAAAGAGGGAGATTTGAGAGGATGTGAGAGCAACATTAGTCCTCTATTGACTGCAATCAAAATGCAGACAACGAAGTACCCTCTTGAGATACTGGGTCGCTTTCCAGATTTATTACTTCCAATGCTAGAGAGGCTGAGCGGTGTCTATTCCATTCGCGATTTTTCGGATGACTTAACCACTTTACATGACATTTCACAGGAAGTGATCGAGAAAATAAGGCATTCGGATGAGACACATATATCTCCTTGGATCTCTCTTTTGATCGATACCAGCAAGAGAGATCCAAAACTTTTGAAAAGTACATTTAAGCTCGCGACTACTCTCTTTCAAAGTGGGAAAGCAGACGCAATGACCTGGAAATTTCAGAAATATCTTCGACGCCTTGCAACTCTTAGCCGTGTAAACACAATGAATGATGATGAGGCCAATATCGTGGAGAAATTTTTAAAAGTGAGTGGTTCTCAAAATTTTATTCTCGACACAATTCTTAGCTTTTTAGAATCACTTGAATACGATTTTATTCGCATTGAACGACAATCAATTGATTTGCGCTCACTTCTAGTCAAAAGCTTGCTTTTCAAAGAGCTACTCATTGCAATTGCATGCTTACTCGAAGTGATTGTGGTCCCCTTTCCTTGGAAGCTTCAATTTCTAGTTGCGATTCTCGCTTGCTTTGTTGCCATGGAGATTTACTATTTACCACAATGCTAACCAATTTTATCCTAGATCCGGCAGTTCGAGATGGCAAATTAATGCAAGATCTTGAATTAGAATCACTTTGCAATGGGGTGGGACATTCCCAAATGGTGAAGGACCACCCCATTGCAAATGATTCTGGTTCAAGAGATTGCGTTAAGTTGCCGTCTCCAACTGCCGGATTTAGGTTTATATCCTCATCTCTAAAATGGCTTGTCCTAAGGCTTTGCCTTGAGAATCAATGCGTAAAGATCGACTCCCCCCTCCTGCAAGCACCCCTACAAGAATAAAATTTAAGGCAAGCAAATTGGGAAGCTCATAGCGCACTACTTTGGTCGGACTTAAAGCTGCAAAATAGCTTTTCACTTTGTCTTCCGTCAATCTCTTAAGGAGCGTGGCATACCCTTCTTCCGTAAAGGCAATGACTCCAATATTGGAATTATTACCCTTGTCACCGCTTCTTGCGTAGGCAATTGTATAAAGGACAATAGAGTCATCTGCTTGTTTCATCATCTACCTTAAATATTTGAAATGAAGGGGTAATGGCAGATCGTTCAATGAGGCAGGGCCAAAAACCAAATACAGGCCTAGATTTCGCCCTTGCCGTCACATATCCCGTTGTGCCTGGAGCGCCTGACGTCACCATGGGGGCAATTTGTTTTGAAAAACACTCCAAAACTTCTTTTCGACTGTCTGCAACGGCGATGCGCAATAAGCACTCATACACATCGGTCATTTTTAAAACACCTCCGACAATACCCCCGGCTCCTAAAATCTCGATGCACGACCTTTGCGGACTACAACCTAAATGCTTCATTCTGGCCAGTATCACATCGCTTGTGCGCCTCCCTTTTGCATCTGCCTCTTTTCCAAAAATCGCAAGTGTGGCCTCTGCTTTAAATCCATCTTGGTAAGTCGCACTCACCTTATAAGATGAGGGAGGAGCCGATCCAATGGCCCCTTCAACAGATACTCTATTAACCCCTACTTCTTTAAGGTTGAGACCAAGAAATGAAACCGTCACATCAGGGCTAAGATAAGCTGCAGGATCCCCAATTTCATAAAGCAGCTGCTCTTTAACCGTGCGAAGAGAAACTTCGCCACCACTTGCAAGCGGTTTAGTAATGATAAAGTGGCCATCACTTGCCATCTCGACAAAGGGAAATCCAAGATTTTCGCACCCCTCAATCTCCATCCAATGCGTTGCAATTCCTCCGGTCACTTGAGTGCCACATTCGATGAGGTGCCCGGCAATAGTTGCTTGCGCAAGACGGCCATAGTCTTCCCTTTTCCATCCAAATTCAGCCATGCATGGAGCAACAGTTAAACTTGGATCGGCAGTGCGCCCTGTGACGACTATGTCTACACCTTGTTTTAAGGCATTTGCAATGTTTTCAGCTCCTAGGTAGACATTTGCAGTCGACAGATTTTTTAAGACTTCACTTACCGCAGATCCTGTCTCAAGGTTATTAAAAAGGGGATGTTTTGGATTTGATCGAATGGCATTTAAAACATCGTCTCCAAAGCAGGCAGCCACTTTCATCCCATGGCAGCCCTTGGCTCTCAATCTATCGACTATGGCCAACGCACACTGAATGGGATTAAGCCCTCCTGCATTAGTCACGACCTTTACTTTTGATCCCCCTTTCCAATGGGGCGTTAAAGAATCGATCACGTCAAGGAAATCTTTGGCAAAGCCTACAGTTTCATCTTTTGATTTCTGCACCGCCATGATCGATAGGGAAACTTCGGAAAGGTAATCTAATGTCAGATAATCGATATCTGGTTGCTGTTTTAAAAGTTCTGCTGCTGCATTGTTTTGATCTCCCCAAAACCCTTGTGCGTTGCCTATTTTAATGATCTTTTTCATAGGTTAAACCTGAATAACGCCTGTGTGGAAGGAGCGCTCTTGCAACGGCGCGCGCATTGCGATGCCAAATAAATGCGCCAAAACATCTCGCGTCGTTTCAGGGGCAATGATCGCATCGACCCACCCCCTTGCAGCGCCATAGCGAATGTCCATTTGCTCTAGATAATTGCATTTGATTTCTTCGTGCATCTCTTTAATGGATGCGCTATCTAATGCAACGCCCGCCTTTTCTCTTGCTTTTTTCTTAATACTTACCAATGTATCTGCAGCTTGCGAGGCCCCCATCACAGCATATTTTGCATTGGGCCATGCCAAGATAAAGCTCGGATCATAAGCCTTGCCGCAAAGGGCGTAATGCCCAGCTCCAAATGAATTGCCGATAATCACGGTAATTTTGGGGACGATGGAATTACTGACAGCGCTTACAAGTTTAGCTCCAGACCTAATGATGCCGGATTGCTCGGCTTGAAGCCCCACCATAAATCCCACCACATCTTGCAAAAATAAAAGGGGCACCTTGATCTGGTTGCAATCCATGATAAAGCGAGCGGCCTTGTCGGCCCCTTCTTTATAGATGACGCCGCCAACTTCCATTTGCCGAGCTCCATTTGTCGTCATCACGCGCTGATTGGCCACAATGCCGACACAAATGCCTTTGATCTTTGCATAGGCTGTCACAAGGTGCTTTCCATAATCTTTTTTATATTCTTGAAGGGAGTCTTTATCGACAATGCACGCGATGAGATCTTTGACATCATAACACCTATTGCGATCCCCTTCTGCAATCTCGTAAATCTCATCGACAGATCGCTCGGGTGCAATCTCCACATATGGTAAGCAAGAGTCACTAGGCAAAAATTCGGCAAGGGCTCGCAATCTCTTTAAACAGGCAAGATCATCTTTTTCATAAAAATCAACCGTTCCGCTAATTTCCGCATGCATCTTAGCGCCCCCAAGGGCTTCAGCATCGACTTCCTGGCCAATAGCAGCTTTTACAAGGGCAGGTCCTGCTAAATATAGACCGCTGCCTTCCGTCATCAAGAGTTTATCGCAAAGGACGGGTAAATATCCGCCTCCCGCCACACAGTTTCCCATGATGGCGGCAAACTGGGGAATCCCTGCAGCAGAGATGACGGCGTTATTTCGAAAAATCCTTCCAAAATCATCTTCATCTGGGAAAATATCTTCTTGCAAAGGCAAAAAGACGCCAGCAGAATCGACGAGATAAATAATGGGAAGGCGCGATTCAAACGCAATACGCTGAGCCCTTAGCATCTTTTTCACCGACTGTGGAAACATGGCGCCAGCCTTTACTGTGGCGTCATTTGCAATGATCATGACAGATCTGCCCGATACTTTTGCAATTCCCGCAACAACCCCTGCTTGTGGCACACCGCCCGTCTCTTTATACATCCCCCAAGCGGCAAAAAGGCCTATTTCAAAAAAGTTTTGTGTCCCATTTTCTTGATCGATAAGGTGGGATAGTCTTTCGCGCACGGTCATTCGCCCAAGTTTTATTTGCCGATTAATTCCCTCAATCCCCCCTCCAATCGATAGTTGTTCCCCCTCTTGAAGAATGTCTTTTGTCACTTGTCTTAAAGGGTTCACTTTGATACTCCCTTGATAAGCGCATCCGATGCCCTGCACTTCATCTCATCAAAGGATGAAAAAAGGCTCTGGTAAGTCTCATCAAACTTTTTTAATGCCATTTGGCAATAAAGCATTCCCGCTAAATTGTCCTCTTTTGCGGCATCCATCTTATTAATCACGGCAGATACTGTGTAAAGGGCGATTGCCATATCGGCAAGGCGGGCAAGTTCAAGTTGCCTTTCAGCCACAGATTCCCTGTAATAGATCAGCAGTTTCGCAATGCCTACACTAAATTTATGCACCGACTTTGCCAGCTGTTTAGCTACCTTTTCAAGGCTTTTAGATTTTACAGCCACTTTTGGCCGTTTGATCCATTGAAAAAATAAACCACTCATCCGAGAAATAGTGTTAAACTCATTAACGGGATGCAAGAAAGCTGCAAAAAAACCTTTAAGATCAAGCCCCACTTCCCTTAAGCCGACAGCGCCGATAAAGGCTCTTAGCACATCATTTGAGCCTTCTCCTATCATGTTGAGGCGAGCGTCTCGCATCATCCTTTCTAATGGCGCATCTGTAAAAAGAGATCTGCCCCCATAAATTTGCATCGTCTCGTAAATGATCTCCCAAAGCGCTTCACTCGTAAAGACCTTTAAGATGGCCGATTCTAGCATGATATCTTCTACCCCTGCATCGATAAGGCCTGCTGTAAAATAGGTCGTGGCCTCCATGGCAAAATTTAATGCGGCAATGCGCGCAAGCTTATCTTTCACAAGCTCAAATTCACAAAGAGGTTTTTTAAACTGAATTCTCGTCCTTGCATGCTCTTTTGCAAGGGAGAGTAAATAGTTAGCAGATCCCGTACACATCGCCCCAAATGTCGTTCTTCCATAATCTAAGACCGTTAAGCAAATTCTTAAACCCGCTCCCTTTTCTCCTAAAATATTTTCTTCAGGAATCACCATGTTAGTAAATTTCAAATTTGCCGTCTTTGTCCCTCGCATGCCAACTTTATCGAGTTTTTTGGCAGTGACTTCAAAACCTTCAGTCTTTGAAGGCACTAAAAAGGCTGTGATCTTTTCTTGTACCCCCTTTGGAGTCTCAATTTCTGTTTTGGCCATCACAGTCAATAGATCGGCGATGCTCCCATTTGTCGTCCATTGCTTAATGCCATTGATCGTGTAGGTTTTTTTTTCTTTATCATAGATTGCCTTTGTTTCTACACCTGAAGCATCTGAGCCTGCATTTGGCTCTGTTAATGAAAAGGCTGCAAACATTTCTCCAAGGGAGAGCTTTTTTAGCCACTTGTCGCATTGATTTTTTGTTCCAAATAGGATAAGTCCTTTAAGACCAATGCTTTGATGAACGCTTACAAAAAGTGCTGTCGAAGCGCAATGAGAAGCTAGCACTTCTGCTACCTTACAATAAGCGCCTTGCGACATTCCAAGGCCTCCCCATTCTTTAGATACGGTCATCCCCATGACCCCAAGTTTTTTAAGCCCTTCAATGACGGCAGGCGGAATTTCTCCATTTCGATCAATTGCAGCTGCATCGATCGATTCAGCGGCAAATCGATCGACTTTCGCCACAAAATCTTCTATTTCTTGTGAATTAGCCTTCGGAGGCATAGAAAATGAAAAGCCCGGATCATTATCATAAATTCCATAGAAAAGCTTTTTGCAAAAACTTTTTGAAGTGTCATCTTGTGGATGAAACTGCGAAAGGGCCTCTTCTGCTAATTTTCTTTGTTCATCGTCCATATTTTGCCCTGTATTAATTTTTTTTAAAAATAGCCTTGTAAGTAGAATAAGTCTAGAAAAATATTGCACATGCGATATACTGCAAATGATGGATGATAAGTTTTACCCGATAATAGATTTGCATTGCGATCTGCTCTCGCATTTAGCCAAAGAGGCCCATCGCCTCCCAGGGGCACTTGAAGATGTAGAGTCTCGCTGCTCCCTTTCAGCCTTAAGGAAAGGGAATGTTAAACTGCAAACGATGGCCATTTTTACAGAGACATCGCCAAATAGTCTCAGGCAAGGGATGGCACAAGCCAACGTTTTTAAAGAGCTTAAAAACATCAGTCACGGCGCATTTACATATGTCAAAACAAAGCAGCAATTAGATGAATTGGCTGCCCATACAATTGGCGCAATTCCCGCAATAGAAAACGCCTCATCCCTTTGCGATGAGAGAGAAGATCTTGAAATTGCATTAAAGCGCCTTTCCACCATTCAACACAAAATCGGCAAATTTGCCTACGTGACCTTGACATGGAACACAGAAAATCGCTTTGGAGGAGGCGCTGCCACATCCATTGGCCTAAAACCGGATGGAAGGCGCCTTATCGACTATTTAGCCGAACACTCCATCGCCATCGATTTTAGCCACACTTCTGACCCTTTAGCTTTTGAGATCTTTAATTACCTAGATAAAGCCAATCTTAAAGTGCCGCTTTTAGATAGCCATTCCAACATGCGCAAAATTCACCCTCACTTTCGCAATTTGTCAGATGAGATCGCCAAGGAAATTCTACATCGAGGCGGTATCATCGGGATGAGTTTCATTAAGACATTCATTGGAGAAGAGGGCATGCATCGATTTACCCATCATCTTGCCCATTTGTTTGCGCTTGGCGGTATGAAACAAGTTTGCTTTGGAGCCGATTTTTTTAATGAAAATGACCTGTCAACTGCATTTAAAAGTCCTAGTGGTTCATTTTATAAAGACTTTGGAGATGCAAGCTGCTATCCATCCCTTTTGCAGATTTGCAAGTCGCACTTATTTCTTTCCGAAGATGTCCTTTGCGATATCGCATGGAATAATGTCTTAAGCTTCTTAAAATCTTATTATTTTTAATATGATCTTAATTACAGGCGTTGCAGGCTTTATCGGTTTTCACCTTGCAAAACGCCTCCTGAAAGAAGGTCATGAAGTTTTAGGGATCGACAATCTCAATGATTATTACGACGTCTCTTTAAAAGAGGCAAGACTTTTGCAAATTTCTGGTTTTCAAAATTTTACATTTTTGAAACTCGATATCGCAGATGAGAGTGCCATGCAAAAGCTTTTTTGTAAGCACAACTTTTCGCGCGTGATCCATCTAGCAGCGCAAGCTGGGGTCAGATATAGCCTCATTAACCCTCATGCCTATGTACAATCTAATATCACTGGGTTTTTAAATGTATTGCAAGGGTGTAAAGAACAAAAAAATATTCACCTGCTTTTTGCCAGCTCAAGCTCTGTCTATGGAGTTAATACCAAGACCCCATTTTCCCTTAGCGATCCTACAGATTGCCCTGCCTCCTTTTATGGCGCGACAAAGAAAGCCAATGAAGTGATGGCCCATGCCTATCACCACTTATATGGGACCCCGATGACCGCCCTTCGATTTTTTACCGTATATGGCCCGTGGGGAAGACCCGATATGGCACTTTATAAATTTACTAAAGCCATTCTTCAAGGTGAGCCGATCGAACTCTATAACCATGGAGAGCTCTTACGCGACTTTACCTATATCGACGATGTCATCGAAAGCCTTATCCGCATGCTTGACACAAAAAATCTCGAATATAAAATTTACAATATTGGCAACCAAACGCCGGTGAGGCTGCTCGATTTTGTCTTAAGTCTTGAAAAAACCTTAGGCAAAAAGGCTAAACTCAAATACCTTCCAATGCAACCGGGCGACGTTTTAAAAACATATGCAGACATTGATGACTTAATAAAGGACTTTGGCTATAGACCGAGAACGTCAGTTGAGGATGGAATAGCCAAATTTTGCGCTTGGTATCTAGAATATTATCCCAGAAAGTTTGGATTTGTGCTTTGAGAAAACCCCTGGGATAACGGGATAAAACACAATGGATTTAGCAGGATCTGCAAGATCTGCTGCACAAATGCCTAAAATTGTGCCATCGCATGAAAAGGCGATTCCCTTTACTCCCCCTTCTTCTTCTGCATGTTGTTGCAAATAGATCGTTTCAGGGTTATAGATGGCAAATGTCTGCACGGGCACATGGTTATAGCGAGGCGCTGTATTAGATATTTTTTTAAATAATGAGAGTGTTTTTCTTCCAGCAGCGCTGGAAACTGCAAGCGTATCATCTCGAGGATGAAAACTGACAGAATGGGTATAATGAAATCCGGTCTCCTCTCCCTTTATAATTTCAACAGGCTCTTCAGTGTATCGATCGTCAGTCTCTGCTATCCTTTCGTAAATGAGCACAGAATGGACCCCATGGCTGGTAATGGCCAAAAGCGATCCATCGCTTGAAAAGGCAATTCCATCGGGCCTTGAGAATATGTCGATAGGGCCTGTAATCACCTGATAGGGCATGGATGTGTAAGTATCTCCATCACAGTAGTAAAGTGCGACATGATGACCTAAGACATCGCACACGGCAAGGCATTTACCGCTTGGGTGAAAGGCGACAGCATTCATGCCTACAAAGGAAGCATCGCTGCCCTTTATAATAAAAAATGGAATTTGGCTAAAAAAGTCATCATCTTTATTTTTCTGATAGATTACCACCTCATTTGTGTTACGACTTGCCACGGCGAGATGCTCTCCATTTGGAGAAAACGCAACATCATGAGGAAAATTTAGTGGGTTTTGAGGAGATTCAAGGATAAAGACCGGGGCAATATCGTTCTTTAGGCTATTGCAGTCCAATATGGAATACAAGAGAACCTTACCATTTGATGCACTGGCAATGGCGACATATTTTCTATCCGGTGAAAAGGCAATCCCTTCCGCCTGTTGAATCCTCGTATTAGGTCCTTGTATTGACCCCATTGGAAAGCTTGCGAGCTTAGCGGAGTGCAAAGCAATTGGAAACAGCATCAAAAGAAATAAGACTTGTTTTAACACCCTACCCCCCACCTCTTCTGTTTTATGGCGCAACGACATCTGGCAAGACCCTTCTCATTTCATAATATGAGGGGCCAGCTGCCTCTATCATCGCGCCTCCAAGGCATACGTCGCCAGCGTAAAATACAATCGATTGCCTTTCGGTCACGGCGCGCTGTGGGATATCAAAAGTCACATGCAGCCTGCCGTCTTTGATACTTGTGATGGTGCATTGTTGATCTGGCTGTCTATACCGCACCTTTGCGCGGCATCTAAAGGGAAGAGGAAAATCGAACGATCCCGCCACAAAACTTGAATCAGTTGCAGTGAGCTCATCGCAAAATAAGGCCGGATGGCGCGCCCCTTGCTCAATAAAGACAATGTTTTGTTTGACATCTTTGCCAACGACAAACCACGCCTCTCCTTCTCCTCCAATGGTTAAACCTTTGCGCTGTCCCGGAGTGTAATAGGCAACGCCATCGTGCTTTCCGATGACTTTGCCAGCTAATGTTTCAAAATTGCCGCTTTTAAAGACGATATATTTGCTTAAAAATTCTTTAAAATCTCTTTTGCCGATGAAACAAATCCCCGTGCTATCTTTTTTTTCCGACGTCGCAAGATTGACCTCTCTTGCCAATTGGCGCACATTACTTTTCATCATAGCGCCAATGGGAAAGAGAACTTTGCTTAAGGCCCTTTGTCCGATTGTATATAGAAAATAGCTCTGATCTTTGTCGGGATCTTTTCCCTTCAAGAGGCGATAGTTTCCCCCTTCCATATCTGTTTGGCAATAGTGACCTGTCGCTAGAAAGTCGCCTCCAATTTCAAGTGCTTTATTGAGAAGCACTTTAAACTTAATTTCCCGGTTACAAAGGATATCGGGATTTGGAGTAAATCCGAGCTCAAACTCTTTTAAAAAGTGCTGAAAAACAGATTCTTGATACTCTTTGATAAAATTCACGGAATAATAGGGGATATCAAGTCCTTCACAAACGCGTATGACATCCTCATACTCCTTTGCAGAGCGGCATATGCCATCGCCATCTTTTTCTTCCCAGTTTTTCATGAACATGCCGATGACGTTCATCCCCTGCTGTTTAAGTAGCACGGCAGCAAGCGATGAGTCCACACCTCCAGACATCCCTAAAACAACTGTTTTTTTTTCAGCGCACATGAAAAACCACCTATATTGCCATCCATAATACTCTAAAAGAGGATATTATGTCTAACAAATCCTCTCTCACATACTTTTTTGTTGTCATTTTATATGAAATTATCTATGTTGTCGTTTTATTTTTTATAAATTATGCATATCACAACAAATTAAAAAAAGACTTACCATGCTTATAAACATTAATTTAAAATCAAGCCATTACTATGTTTTAGTAATGAGCCTTGCTGCCCTATTTTTCACCTCTTCACTTTTTGCACAAGAGTTGTCAACCTTTCAGTCGGAAGAAGAGCTCCTTAAAGCCTTTGAAGATGGCAATCAAAATCGCAATGGAGGATACTGTTGCTTTGGTGGCATGCATGGGATGATGCTAAAATCAAGTGTCAGGACGACAGCTGCGCCCATGGCTGATTCAAACGGCGCATCAAACAGCTACTCCAAAACCAACGTGCAAACAGATGGCGTTGATGAAGCCGATATCATCAAAACAGATGGGGATTATATCTATATGGTCGTAAACGGCCATCTTGTCATTGCTAAAAATTTAGATGCAAAAGGTTTAAGGATCGTTTCGAAGATTAAATTCGATAATTTCACCCCAAGCGATCTATTCATCGATGGCGATAAGTTGCTCGTATTTGGAGCATCTACACACAGTTTTCCTTGTAAAACAAACGACGATGCGACCCCTCAAACTGCAAGGAGAATGAGACCTGTTAACTATTATCCAAGACATAACTCCTTTATGTCATTTAAAGCTTATGACATTGCAAATAGAAAAAATCCTGTTTTGATCAAGACCTGTGATTTTGAAGGTAGCTATTTGACTTCAAGAAAGATTGGCACTCACGTCTACTTCGTCATCCAATCTTATCCCCGTTATGATAAGACCCCTAAATATGGAAGCGACATCATCCCGCTTTATCGCGAAATGCTTGGGACAAATGAGCCATCTAGCGAGAATTTACAACCCATTGCAAAGTGGAGCGAGATAGGATACATCAGACCTATCCAGGCTGAAAGTTTTATCACAGTGGCATCGATCGATATGTCCAACGACAATACGCCTTTGCAAAAAAAGACAATCTTAGGTTCCGGGAAAAACGTCTACGCCTCATTAGACCACATATATATCGCCCAAACGCTATGGCCAATGTATTTTGCTGCGGGAGAATTAGTCGAAAACAACGTTCAAAAGACAATTGTCACAAAATTTTCCCTTAAGAGCGGAAAATTAGATTTTATAGCTAAAGGTGAAGTCAAAGGAGACATTTTAAACCAATTTGCGATGGATGAAAGCGATGGCCATTTCAGAATTGCCACCACCATCAGAGGATATGAAAACAATCAAGACACCTCCACCAATAACGTCTATGTACTGGATCAAGACTTGCAAAAGGTAGGCAAGCTAGAAGGAATAGCGCCAGGAGAGAGTATTTATGCGATCAGATTCATGGGCAAAAGGGCCTATATGGTCACATTTAAGCATGTGGATCCCCTATTCGTCATTGACTTAAGCACTCCTGAGAAACCAGAAGTGCTCGGCAAATTGAAGATTCCAGGCTACTCAGAGTATCTACACCCATATGATGAGACCCACCTGATAGGGATTGGGAAAGAAGTGGATGAAAGCGTCGATGCAGATAAGATACATACCGAAGGCGCTGTCTATTACACGGCGATACAAGGAATAAAGCTTGCGATATTTGATGTCACAGACGTCGCAAATCCCCTTGAAATGCATAAAGAAGTGGTAGGCGATCGAGGCTCTTACAGCGAAGCTGCCACCGAACATAAGGCCTTTCTTTTTGATCGCGAAAAAGGGCTCTTAGTTCTTCCGATGACTGTTGCCAAGCTAAAAAAAGGGCAACCAAAGAGTGCAGAGGGAGAATTTTGCTTTCAAGGGGCCTATGTCTACGACCTTAATCTTAGCAATGGCTTTTCCTTAAGAGGAAAAATCAGCCATTATGACGATGATAAAGTATATAAAACTGCTGGGTCTTATTGCAGAGGCGATGCTGCCATCAAAAGAAGCCTTTACATAGGCGATGTCTTGTATACGTTGTCAGAGAGTAAGCTCCAAGCAAACGATTTGATTAGCTTGAAAAAACTAAAGGCACTCGAACTTAAATAGATCTTCTACCTTTTAAGATGCATAAGCGCTCTTGCAACCGTTAAAAAGCCGATTTCAATTCTCTTTATTCCAAAGTGCTCGTTTGGCGCGTGGATACAATCTTTGGGAAGACCAAGTCCTACCAACACGACTTCTGCGTTTGACACTTTTGATAGCTTTGGAACGATGGGGATAGAGGCGCCGTGATAGACCGCTTGACAAGGGATTCCAAAGACTTCGCTATACGCCGTTATAAAAGCCTTAGCAGCTTTTGATGTCACATCTGCCATCACCGGATCTCCCCCTCCGGGGTGCACATGAACGGCAATTTGCATTCCGGACGGAACATGGGATTTTAAGTAATCCTTAACGAGCTTGCCGATAACTTGAGGTTTTTGATTAGCCACGAGGCGGCAAGAAATTTTTGCGCTCGCCTTAGCGGGAATGACTGTTTTAAAACCTTGTCCCGTATAGCCACCGTTGATCCCGTTAATTTCAAGTGTTGGGCGCAGCCAGTTGCGCTCAAGTGGTGTAAAGTCAATCTCTCCACCATTGGGAAGAGCGCCAAAATTTTGGGTATATTCTTCTGAATCAAAATCCCACATGAGATTTTGCCTTGCCTCATCGCTTAAAGTAGCCACATCATCATAAAAGCCCGGAATCACAATCTTACCCTTATCATCGCGAAGAAGCGATAAGAGCTTTACAAGGCAGTGGTTGGGATTTAACGCAATCCCCCCATGAAGCCCTGAGTGAAAATCAGTGTCACTGCCCGTTAACTCCACATCCATCGTCACAAGACCTCGCAGGCCAAGAGTAATCGCAGGTTTTGATAGCGAATCAAAACCCACATCGACGACAGCTAAATAATCTGCTTGTAATTGCTTACTTTTACTTTCAAGTATCTCGGAAAGTCCAAAGCTGCCACATTCCTCTTCCCCTTCTATACAAAGCTTGATGTTAATGGGCAACCCAACACCCGATTCTATTAAAGCTTTTAATGCGAGGAGGACATAAAAGCATTGCCCCTTGTCATCTTGCGCACCCCTCGCATAGACCTCACCATCTCGGATTGTGGGGGTGAAAGGAGGGCTCATCCAAAGCTCTAACGGATCGATTGGCTGCACATCGTAATGGTTATAAATTAAAAGAGTCGGCTGATCAGGTCCTGCCTTTAGATGAGTAGCAAAAATTGTCGGATGCCCTTTTGTCTCCCACACCTCTACCTCAAAGCCGATTTCTTTCAAATACGCAATCAGCCACTTTGAGCAAGCAATGACTTCGTCTTTATAGGCCTGCTCAGAACTGATACTTTTAAACTCTAAAAAGCGAAAATAATCTTTAAGCCCTTGCTCTTTATATTGGGCATAAAGCGCTTTTAGTTGCTTTACTTCATCTGAAAAATTTTTATTTGGAGAGTGCATCGGTATATTGCCTAAATGATAAATCTTGCCTAATGGGATTAAACTCTTCTTTCATGAGAATTTGCTTTATATCTAAAACACCTTCTCGCACAGCGCACTGCAGCCAGCCCACAGATTTTTTCGCCTCGTTAAGCATTGCATAGGCCATGGCGTTAGTGAGCGCGCTTTGAGAATTTGGCGTCTCTTGATAGACCCTATCGCCTATTGCCACAACGTCCTCCCACCTCTTTAAGCTATAGGCCAAATAATGCAAAAAGCGACGGCCTTGTGGACTTAATTGCCTTTGGTCTTGACTTAGGAGTTGAAACGCTTTTTCTTTTTCGTCTAGATCGGAAAAAAGCTTTGCCAACATCTCTTTAGAATTTGTGTAGATCACTCCTTTCTTAGCGCGCTCTAAAATAGTTTGCAGCCTATCTATTGCAAACTGATCTTTAAGAGGATCCGCTATAGTTCTTGATGTGATATAAGCTTCTACTTCCTTGTAGAGTACAAGTAGACTGACGTCACCATCTTCCACCTGAAAGGCATTTGCAATTTTGAACGAATTGTAACTTTCGTACATAAAAAGAAAAAAAAGGGATCCTGCGATATAGGAGCCATTAATCATAAAAAAAACACCTAAAAGGGCTGCAATTGCGATACTGATCAAATACGATATCTTAATCCCCTTATGGCCAAAAATTGCCTCTAAAATAATGCCAAGAAGTTTCCCCCCATCCATCGGTTGCACAGGAAGTAAATTGATAATTGTCCAAAATAGATTGATGCTATAGGTGACCTCTAAAATATAAAAAATAAGCGATGTAGGATGAGACGCCAAGTGACTTCCCAGCCACCATGCGATAGCTGCAAGCAAAAACCCTGCGAGCGGTCCATTGCAGATTACAATGAATTCTTGCCATTTGTTTAACCTGCCCCCATCGCGGATGGTCACTCCCCCAAACCCCATCAATTCAATGCGCGCTTTTTGCCCAAAGGCAACAGCTGTTAAGGCATGTCCATATTCATGAAATAGCACTGAAATTAAGATGATGATCGTCCAAATCAGGGTCCCATCGAGGCGATTTGTGCTAAGCCAACCGATGATCACGGCCATCACCCAAAAAAAAGGCTGAATTGTCACGGGAATAAAGGATCTCAAGATAAATGCTCACAAGTTAATAAGCGTTGAATGATCAACCCAAGGTCAATAGGTTCCTTGGCAATTTCGACATTGGCAGCTTTGAGGGCTTTTATTTTATCTTCGGCCCCTCCCTTACCTGCAGAAATAATGGCGCCCGCATGCCCCATCCGCCTGCCAGGCGGCGCTGTCATCCCCGCAATGTAGGCGACAATGGGCTTTGTACAGTGCTCTTTAATCCACTCTGCAGCCATCTCTTCTGCGTCCCCGCCAATTTCGCCAATCATCAAGATGCCGCGCGTATCGGGATCTTTTTCAAAGAGCTGCAGTACATCGATAAAGTTTGTGCCATTTAAAGGATCTCCTCCAATGCCAACGCAAGTAGACTGACCAAGGCCAAGCTGCGTCGTCTGCCATACAGCCTCATACGTCAATGTCCCGGAGCGAGAGACAACCCCAATACACCCCTTCTTATGGATGTAGCCAGGCATTATCCCGATTTTACATTCGCCAGGAGTTATAATGCCGGGACAATTTGGGCCAATTAAGCGACTTGTTTTGCTTGCCTTCATCACTTTACTCACTTCCAACATATCGCGAATAGGAATTCCTTCTGTAATACATACGATGAGAGGAATTTTAGCATCTTCAGCCTCAAGAATTGCCTCAGCAGCAAATGGGGGCGGGACAAAAATCAATGACGCATCGCAATCGGTCTCTTTCTTTGCCTCTAAAACAGTGTCAAAAATAGGAAGGTCAAAAATTGTTTGCCCCCCTTTACCTGGAGTTACTCCTCCGACGTAATGCGAGCCATATTCAATCCCTCTTTGGGTGTGATGAGAGCCAGATTTTCCCGTAATCCCTTGGGTGATCACTTTTGTAGCTTTATTGATTAAAATAGCCATCTATTGCTCCCCTACTAATAAACTCACGACTTTTTTTGCCGCTTCATCGAGGCTATTGGCCACACTAAATGCAAAGGGGGATTGCTTTAAATATTGCCGGGCTTGTTCTACGTTCGTCCCCTCCATCCTCACCACAAGCGGCACATGGACATCCATTTCCGTCGCAGCCTGGACAAGTCCTTTGGCGAGCACTTCACAATCTGTGATCCCTCCAAAAATATTGATTAAGATCGCCTTTACTTTTTTATCGAGTAAGATAATCTTAAACCCTTCTGCCACCTTTCCAGATGAGGCGCCCCCCATGATGTCGAGGAAATTGGCAGGCTCTCCCCCTTGCAGCTTAATCACATCCATCGTCGCCATGGCAAGTCCTGCTCCATTGACCATACACCCGATACTCCCGGAAAGCCCTACATAGGCAAGGCCAAATTCTTTAGCCTTTACTTCCTCAGGCGTAAGTTGAGAGGGGTCAAATAGGGATGCTAAAGCTTCTTGGCGATAGAGCGCGTTATCATCTATACTCATCTTCGCATCTAACGCAATGAGCTCCCCATCTTGCGTTTCTACAAGCGGATTGATTTCAATGAGAGTGGCATCATTTTCTACAAATGCCTTGGCAAGGCCCCTTGCAAATTGAGAACATAAAACCCCAACTTTAGGGGTATTTTTCAGCGCCTTATTTAAGGCGATTAAATGATAGCTGGCAATAGTGCCATCGAAATTGATAGGAATTGAAATGATATCGCTTGGATTATTGACAGCCACTTCTTCAATATCGACTCCTCCCTTTGAGGAAGCGATGAGCGTCATCTGCCCTAAAGCGCGATCGATCACAATGCTCATATAAAGCTCTCGTTTAATCGGGACTAAAGCAGTTAAAATTAGGCAATTTACAATCTGTCCATTTGGACCTGTTTGATTGTTGACCATCTTCATCCCAAGCATTTGTTTGCCAAATGCTTTGATTTCATCTGGAGTTTTTGCAAGCTTTACGCCGCCTGCCTTCCCTCTTCCTCCTGCATGCACTTGAACCTTTAAGACCCCTTCGTTTAACTCTAACCCATCGACAAGTTCGACTAGCTGCTCATAAGAGGTAATAAGAAAATGGTCCGGGCTTTTGATCCCGTAGCGCTGCAATAATTCTTTAGCTTGGTATTCGTGTATGTCCATGTTATTCCTTATAGCGCGATGAAAAATTATTCTCTAGCTTAAAGTTGTAATTTTTTTTTGCAACAAAGCCAATTTGCGCGAGGTCAATTGCATGATCCTAGAAACGGCAGTTCACACTGAAAGAGCAGCCGTTGTCTCATTCATAGTTTCTGTTTGAAAACCGTGGCTTTGCTCATCCATACTGTATAACTGCATCATTGTCTCTCCTTCTGAAACAGATTCCTCCAAGCTTTGATCTGCTTTGTGGTTGCCACTCCATCTCTTACTATATCGGTGTACTTTCGTAGAAGATGGATAATGCTCCGAGTCTTCGTAGCCTCTTGACGGGACAATAAGGGATTGCTGTGTATTAGAGTGAGAAAAGTCTCCTTGAAAAGCGGATGACCTTACGTGATCAACAACACTGAGATCAAACTGTTCCAAAATAACACCTGCACTTCCTATTCCCCTGATGCGAACTGGCCAAGAGTTCTCTAAAAAAGCTCCACTTTTTGAATACACCACTCCAGTTGCTGAATTATACTCAAGCCAATATGACATATCATCTGGAATTCTCTCCCAACGCCTTTTAGAAAATTTACTAGCAGTGATCGCCTTCACCTTTGCAGCATTGCAAAACAGTTTATAATTCAATTTCTCTCCGACACTTAAAATGACATTTTCTTTAATGTATTTCTTTTTATTGATCCGATTCAAAATCAAGGCCCGTTTTTTATAAAACCCAAACATTGTCGTCAATCCACTAATAATGGGCGCTGTAATATTAATGATCTTAGCTAGATAAGATTCACCACCCACCAAAATATCAAACGTCCCTGTGGTCGTTGTCTGTCCATCGTTTGCTGTTACAGCAATTGTTAGGGTGCGAACTGCATACGTGTTTGTATCGGCAGGTGTTGGTTTTCCAGAAAATGTTCTTAAATCAGCATTGAATGATAACCATTTGGGCAAGCTAGATCCTCCAAATGTCGTTGCTGAATACGTCAACGGGTCGCCATTCGGATCAAAAAAAGCATTATCTGGCATGATGTAGTTAAAATTCACATCGACAGTTGCTGCTTGATCAGAAATTGGATTTCTGTAGGTCGGTGGCAAATTCGTTACGATATTCAACGGAAATATTTGATTAAATACTTCTCCCAAAGTAGTTTTTGCACCTACTTGTAAGAGCAACGTAGAGGCTCTTCCCAAAGGAGGTTTAGCAGTAAATGTTTGGGTCTTTTCATCAAATTGAATCCATATTGGCAAAGGCCCTCCACCGGCAAGGCCCCCGGTATATTCGGTGATCGTGCCCATATCTTCAAAAGCAGTTTCAGGAATTTGCTGAAAAACCACACTTCCTCCTGCAACCGCAGTCATTGCTGGTATCGGATCTGTAACTACCATACTAAAAGAATCAGAAACTATCCCACCAAAGCCATCATTAGCAAACACTGTAATATTCAATTTTTCTAATGCGATAGGAGTGCCTGAAAAAAAACCGGTACCGCTAAAGCTAAGCCATTTTGGAAGTGCATATGTTCCATTCAATCTTGCTGAATAGGTAAGTGAGTCACCATTCGGATCTGTGAAAGCATTTTGGTCGAGATTTAGATTCAACAAAGTATTTCGAACATTCGTAACGTCTGGCAAAGGAGTTGTAAGGACGGGGGGACCTTCAACTTTGAGCTGAAAAGGGATGCGAGAGGGGAGGAAATAACCATCTGTAGCTAAGTAGTAACAATCCAGTGTTGTTAGATCAGCAACTCCCGGTCTGCCAGATAGGACCCTCGTGGATGGATTAAAGGTTAACCATGCAGGGATTACAGAACCGTCTTGCCTAGTGACAGAATAAACAAGCCTGTTTTGGTCATTTTGATCCGCAAAAGTTCCGGCTTCAAACGTGTATGCCAAATTTTGGTTAACGTCCACTAAAACCAGTGGGACGGGAAGAATAGGGTTTGGGGGTTGGCCGACGCGTAAGTTGAATGTGCTGGAAGCCGCACCTGAAGGAGTGGTTCCGCTTACTTTAACAACGAAATCCCCCTGGTCGGTTGAACTTGGAGTGCCAGAAAATTTAATTTGATTAAGACTTAGGAGTTGTAAGCCACTATCAAAATCTGCCACAAAAGCTATGTTTTCCACAACTTGGACTCCATAGGCTTTTCCAGAAGTATCATAAGATCCAAAAAGAGTGGGATTTCTCAAATTAGAAGTGTTAAGGAGTTGTAATCCAGAGACATCATCTGCCACATACGCAATATTTCCTACGACGTAGGTTTCACGGGCAACGCCTGGGGTATCATAAGATCCGAGAAGAAAGGGATTGGCAACACCGGTAATGATTTTTAATCCATTAGCCCCATCCGCCACAAATGCATTATTTCCTACCACTTGAATTGCGACGCTACTAGTATCAGTATAAGAGCCGACAAAAGTAGGGGATTTCGGATTAGCGATACTAATGATTCGGTGATCAACTTGATTATTCGCTATAAAAGCGAAGTTTCCTACGACTTGGACCCCATACGCAAATCCAGGAGAAGTATCGTAGGATCCGATAAGAAGTGGGGCACTTAGATCCGTGATATTAATAATTTGCAATCCTGCAGACCAAGCTGACACAAAAGCTGTATTTCCTATGACTTGGACTCCAAGGACTTGTGCAGGCGCTTTATAAGCAGAGATAAGAATGGGTATGCTCGGATCAGATATGTCAATGATTTGTAATCCACCAGCCTGATCCGCTACAAAAGCAGTATCTCCTACGACTTGGAGCTTATAAGCATTTCCAGGGGTATCATAAGACCCGATAAGGGTGGGTGCTTTCGGATTAGAGATATTAATGATTTGTAATCCACTGGACCCATCTGCCACAAAAGCAGTATCTCCAACAACTTGAATTCCCGTGGCTTGTCCAGGAGTATCATAGACAGATACATTGAGGGGATCCGATAGGATCCTTAACCAGCTTGGGCCCTGTTTGATTGTGTGCTGAATAAGCACATTACCAGGTTCTGTAAAAAACGTGTGGCCTACGCTTTGGTACAAAGACCCAGGATTTGCCTGTTGATTCTCAAAAGGTGTCGTTGTTGCTACCACTCGTGGCTGTATTCTGGCATGAGCAAAACCTTTGCCGCTTTGATCTGACGCTTGCGATAAAATACCTCCACCATCTTCAGCTCCACTCATGCTAAAATAGCTACGCACATAATAGGCAACTGTTGCCCCACAAATCATAGCAGATGTGCAAATCGCAGCTTTTTTTAAAAAACCTGTCTTGCAAGATGAAGATTGAGGTGTGGGTAATGTTGATTCAATTAAGTTTTGTGAAGTATAGAGTGGGAGAATGGGTTTTGTTAAACTGTTGATACTTGGCATTTCTTTCCCTCAAATCATATACGAACATAAATTTTAGTGGATATATGGATTTAAACAAATTGATTTTTTAAAATCTTTGCTTTGTTGAAAATTATTATCTAGCTTAAAATTGTCATGAGTAGATCCCCTTTATAGAGAAAAATATACAGCTATCAGCTGGAAGGACTATATATTCAAAAAAATTTACCATGTGATTGCCCTGCCAATTTGCGGAAGAATCTTGTCTTCATCCGCTGTGTTTGATACAATCAAACATGGGGAAAAACAGCAATTATTTGCGATTTCGTATATGGAGGTCTTTATGGGAATGGAAGTGACTGGCAGGCAAAGTCCAGATAGACATGTGGATCAAGAGCAAGTCACAACATTAGCTCCTTACCAATTAGAAGCTGATGAGCGTGCTCATCATACAGGTAGAGGTACAGGTCCAGTGTCACTGCAAATGCTGACAAACAATCATCTCACAACAATTCATCAAAGCGGCATGCAAGAGGCCAAGGAATTCATAAACGCATTGGTGCTCCCCGGTATGCGCGCTTTTGGACAAGACGCAAGAGATGCTAGAGCTGTGCATGAGCGGACGATGAATAGCGTCTTGCAGACCTTTGGACATATTATAGCTACACAGGAAAGCGCATCGCTTCGTAAAGATGAAGTAGCTGCTGCAGACGCAAGAGACTTAAGGGCATCACATGAGCGTATTTTTCTTCGCAGCACGGAAACCGTTGCAGAAAATGCAAGAGATAGCAGGGCGTCGCATGAACGTGTCATGACTGAGGTAAACGCGACTATTAAAGACGTAGTTCAATGTGCAATGGAGCATTCTAGGGCTACACAACAGACTATGCTAAAAGCTCTTTTATATACAATCTCTTGCGCTCCTGACGCCGCCGCACTTGCAGGGCGCATGTATGAACAGTTAAACCAAGCTGAAGTCCAAATTGCTCAGGAAAAAGAGGCGCTGCAAAGAGCCGAAGAATTAAGACAAGCCCAAATTGAAAAAGAACAAGAAGAGCAGCAAAGAGCTCAAATGGCAACGATTTCAAATAGAGCGGCACGTATAGATCTTGTTCAGAAAAGAATTGAAGTCATTTCAAAACACATGGAAAATGATTGGGAGACAGTTAAAATAATTGGATCTATTTTTTGTGTTTGCATGGGCATTGCTCTTCTTGGCTATATGACAAGCAATTATCGATTGCTGACTGGAGGAGTTTTGGGTTGTGGCGCTTGCTTTTGGATAATAAGCGTGGATTCTCAAAATGTGCGCATCAAACAACAATGGCTAAAAATTTATATGAACGCATTGGATACGCTGAGAAAAACTAAGGGTGTAACTGTGCGTGCGGCTGTTGAGGGTCACTTGGCACGTGACCATTTTTTATATGAACGCTCCTTCTCTAACTCATTGAAAGCGCATTTGCGAAATATTCCAGATAGAGCTCTTGAGGGCGACCCCAATGAGACAACTCCTACCGTCCCGCACGAGTTACAGCCTTTTTTAAATCATGCAAACCGTTCGGCTTGGGGCTTTAGATCCTTAAGACTAAATTCGTGAGACATTATGGTACTTCAATTTATCAAATCTACATATCAGTCCTTAAAAGATGTGCTTGCAAAGACGCGCTCTTTGCTTGGCGCAAAGCTGACAAAACTATTCTCAGGTAAAATCGATGAGACTGCGCTACTAGAGCTTGAAAAACTGCTCTATGAATCTGATCTTGGCGTCCCCATAGCTAAGCTTTTGACAAATAAAGTGCGCGAGCATTTAAAAGCCAATCAGGCTTTAAAACCAGAGGCCCTTACGCAAATTCTAAAAGATGAGATTTTGCTTTTACTAAAGACTAAAGAAATCCCAGTACAAGCCTCCTCATCACTTGCAGTCTTTCTCATCGTCGGCGTCAATGGCAATGGAAAGACGACCTCTGTTGCAAAGCTTGCTCACCGCTTTCAAAGCGAGGGGAAAAAAGTTTTAATCGCCGCCGCCGACACCTTTAGAGCTGCTGCAATTGAACAACTCGAAATATGGGCCAATCGCTTGAAATTAGATATTGTGAAGGGAAAAGCTCAGTGCGATCCGGCATCTGTGGTCTTTGATGCCATGACAGCTGCTAAGGCAAGAGGCGCTGATGTCGCCATTATTGACACAGCCGGGCGCCTTCACACCAAGATCCCCTTAATGCAAGAGCTTGAGAAAATTAGGCGCACCTTAAAAAAAATTGCGCCGGATGCCCCTCACGAAACACTTTTAGTCCTTGATGCCACCGCCGGCCAAAATGCCATTGAACAGGCGAAAACCTTTCATCAATTTACCCCATTGACAGGGCTTATCTTGACAAAACTTGATGGAACCGCAAAAGGTGGATGTGTGGTAGCCATTCAAGAGACCTTAGGACTCCCTGTCAAATTTATTGGCATTGGAGAAGGAGTTGAGGATTTGCAAGTTTTTGACCCTAAATCTTTTGTCGATGCCCTCTTTGGGTAAAGCTTTAAGATGATCAAATCGCGCCTTGCGCCGACTCCAAGCGGATACCTACATTTCGGTAACCTCCTTAATTTTGCTCTTACATGGGCCAATACCAGGCAAATGGGAGGCGTTTTGCAGCTTCGCATCGACGACTCTGACGCTGCAAGATCAAGGCCTGATTATATCGCCGATATCTTTGAGACTTTACAATGGCTAAAGTTTGATTGGGACGCTGGACCCAAGTCAGAAAAAGAGTTTTATAAAAGCTTTTCACAGGTAGCAAAAAAAGAAGAGTACCGTAAAGTTTTAGACTTTCTTCCCCACTACCCTTGCAGCTGTTCAAGAAGCATTATCAAAAAAAGAATGCAAGGCAAAAGTGGCGGTTTGGTATACGATGGCTACTGTAGAGATCACCCCCCTTCTTCTTATACACCTGTGATAAGAGTTCAAGATAGCAACCCGCAAAATGACATCGTCCTATGGACAGGTGACGATATGGCCTCTTATCAACTTGTCAGCCTTATCGAAGATTTGGCATTTGGAACGACGTTTATCTTGCGAGGCGTTGACCTCATCGAATCGACAAAAGCGCAGCTGCGCCTTGCCAAAATGCTAAAGGAAAAGGGCATGCCTTTCTTAAATGCCAAAATCATCCATCACCCCTTATTGCTCGATGAAACTGGAAATAAACTCAGTAAATCGGCAGGCTCATCTTCCATTCAATACTGCCGCCGTAACGGCTACACGCCTAAAGACATCTTCAAAGAGCTATCAAAACGGGCAAAGTGGCCGTTTGAGATTACGTCTTTACAAGATCTCTTGCAATCAATCAAAGCAATAGACTTGGCTCTTATCCTTTAGCTGATTTGATAGCTCGGAGAACCCTCAAAACTATTTCAACACTTCGTGATCAAAAGCCGTGTTATCGTAGTGTCCGAGTTCTTGTCTTTTGTTCTTCAGAAATTTTGGCCAAGGAATTTTGACCCATAGTGAAGAAGGGTGAAGGATGCGCTTGTTTGTTACCTATTTGCCTTTCATACATTAGACTTCTTTCGAAACTAAAATCCCGTGTCTGTGCCTCTGTCCGTGCCTCCATCCTATTACCCATATGTGTACTATCGCTGCTGCCGCAGCTTGATTATCAACCACTTACAACCCCACATTCCACGTCGCTTCGCTCCGTTTCATGCGGGGCTATCACACTTTGGTCACTGCCGTGACCAGCGGCGGCAGCCGCTTTCAGTGCAGCAGCCCCGCATGAAACGGAGCAAAGCGACGTGGAATGTGGGGTAGAAGCGAAATAAAATTAGAGCTGCGGAAGCAGCGATAGAAAAGATATGGGTAATAGGATGGGTTTGCCCATCCGCTTTTTTAGTTGTTTGATGAATCTTTCAACTAAAAGCCTATCCTCCACGGCATTCATCTCATTAGCTGAGGCAATGCATATTCCTATCAATATGACATTAAATATCTTAGGTATAATCTTAATCATCTTACATCCTTAATTATAAAATATTCCAGCCGGCAGGGATAATATCGCTTGCATCTAGTTTCGATTCCGGAGTAAACCACCCCTTTGGGGCGATGACGATTTTAGAAGGGTTTTTGTTCATATACGCTGCCCACCAGGAAAACGAAGAATTAGAAATGATATTATGTTGACATAGTCCCATCATAAAGAAATCAAGGTAGTAATCTTGCTTTTCGATGAAAATAAACTCTCGCGGAATGCTCCGAAAATTCTTTTTACACCACTTAATATTATCGGAAAAGATAACGAATAGATGGTCTTTTGGAAAAGTCAAAATCGCTTTTTTAAAGTACTCAAGCCCAAGAAATGGCAAAACACCCTTCCCTTCCGGATTTCCTCCCGGATAAATGGGCCAATAGGCTCTAACATGCACTGCCACAGTTTTAGGATTCGTCTGAAGCCAGTTATATTTTTTGTAAAGATAACTGACAATTGACTCATGTGGCGAAAATGCCTTCAGAATTTCGTCTTTATGGTGAATAAAATGCTTTTCTGACTGAAACAAGCCACATAATCCCATATTTGGTTGATAAAGAATAGGTTGGTAGGGAAGACCATGATCGTGATGGGTGTGGTTAAGCTCTTGTTTAGGTTTAGACGTGTTTAATCTCCAAAACACATATTGATAATTTAGCGGAATTCCATTGCTTGTATTTGTGACAAGATCCGGGAAAATAGGAATAGCTCCATTATCTAAAGCGACGCTTATTGTCGCTGCAATCTCAAACATCTGATTGCCAAGTTGATTATGCAAGATCCCTTGGACGAAGGGTTTTCCCTCAATTGACTCTGATGGCAATATTTTAGGGGGTTTTGGCAATGAGCGCTCTTTTGCCGGAAGATAAGGCATTAAAAAAAGATTAAAAAAAAGAAGCAAAACATTAAATATGCGCATATTTTCCCTTCAAATTGAAGGAAGAATGTGTCATATAATTTGTAAATTGTCAAAAAAAATTTCAGAAAAGATCTGAAGGAAAAGGAAAGGAAAAACAATGGGGTCAGTAGTCTTTTCCCCGCCGGGGAAAGACTACTGACCCCATTGGCCCAATCGTCCACTTTTGAGGTAATTTTTTCGTGCTTTCCAAAAAAGCAACGTTCTTTTGAGTATTGAGCAAAAGGATATCCTTTTTACGAGTTTTTTGATTGACAAATTTATTCATGCGTGGCTGAATAAGTTTATCTAACAAAAAAATGGTAATTCATGGATCCAAGGTTTTTACATCACAATACACACCTCATTGATCCAAACGAATTCTGCGACCGTGATCCGCAGCTTCGCTACTTAAGAGAGCAATCTTATATTTTTTCATCTAAATTAATTAACGATTTTCCTCAAAATATTCCAGGGATTTATACCCTTGTTGGGGGGCGTCAAATTGGTAAGACGACTCTACTGAAACAGTGGATGCTTCATTTACTCAAAAAACATGTTTCCCCAAATTCTATTGCATTTCTTTCAGGCGAATTAATTCAAGACCACTTTATGCTGATGCACCTTTTGGAAAGACAATTGCAAAACATGCCTGAAGAGAGGATGAAGTATCTTATTTTAGATGAGGTTAATTACATTAAAGATTGGGATAAAGCCATCAAGTATGCAGCTGATGCTGGGCTTTTAGAAAGAGTCATTCTATTTTTAACGGGCTCTGATTCTGCATTTATTAAAGAGGCGCGTATGCGTTTTCCAGGAAGAAGGGGTAAAGCTTCCACTGTCGATTTTCATTACTATCCACTATCGTTTCGAGAGACAGTTTTTCTTAAGTTAAATCTAACATCAGAAGAATGTCTTACAAGCGAGGGTCTATATCGTGAATTTGAACATTACCTTATCCATGGCGGATTTTTAACGGCAATCAATGATTTTGCTCAAAATAAGACTATTTCCGCAGCGACTTTAACAACCTATTCTGACTGGATTCGCGGCGATATTCTTAAAAGAGGCAAACACGAGCATTCCCTTAGAGAAATTATAGAGGGAATTTTAAAGAGGTACGGCTCACAAGTCACATGGAATTCCCTTTGCAAGGACCAAGCGATCGATCACCCCCAAACTATTTACGATTATGTGACGCTCTTAGAAGAAATGGATGCGGTATTTGTGCAAAAAGCGCTAATTGAAGATGCGTTAAATGGAGCACCTAAAAAGGCAAGAAAATTGTATTTTACAGATCCATTCATCTATCACGCCCTAAATGCTTGGATTAAGCCGGAAATTGACCCATACACCAGCCAAATAGCCCCGCAATTAGCAAATCCTCAAATCGTAGCTACTTGGGTGGAAGGGTGTGTGGTGACACATTTTCGAAGGTATTATTCCACCTTTTACATCAAAGGAAGTGATGGAGAAGTCGATATTGCCTATATCAAAGAGAAGAAATTTTGGCCTGTTGAGATCAAATGGACCAATCAAATAAGTTCAAAGGACTTAAGACAGCTCGCAAAATACCCGAATGGCTTACTCCTGACTAAAAGAAAAGAGCCAACCTCTCTTGAGTCGATACAAGCTCAAGCCTTGCCACATTTTTTATTGCAGTTGCAGTAAACGATAGGAAAAACAATGGGGTCAGTAGTCTTTCCCAGGGAAAAGACTACTGACCCCATTGGCCCCATCGTCCACTTTTGAGGTAATTTTTTCGGCCTCGTTCATAACCTTGGGAGAAGTTCGGCCATACTATCTTCTTCTCCAAGTATTCCTCGCGTTTACTTGTGGGCGGCTGTCTAAGATCATAATGGATAAGTTTATCTCGCTCTTTTGCAGTGTCCAGTTTTAAAACTGCAACTTGATTGTGGTTGTATACAAACACTCTATTTGTGCTGCATGTGTCTTGAAATTCGACTTCATAGCCTGTGGCTTCTCTATAAAATTATTAAAGTAATACTAATCTATTTATACCGAACGTGTTTCAAAACTTGGAAATATTAGCTTAAGGGTTTCAAAAAAACAAATCATACTGCAGAGCTGTCCAACATTATCGCAATTAAATAGAGCTCGCAAAAATTTAGGAATGCTTTTATGAGGTGGAAAAAAGCAAATCATAAGTCCGGTAGCGAAAACAAGGTTGCAAAATCCATTAAATTGGTGTAAATACACCTGTTCCTCTTCTTCAGTCCTTCCTGCTAAAGATGTCAAATACGCCCCACAATAATACAGATAAGCCGCTAGTTTTATGTAACAAAGGGCATTAATTGATGTTCCTACGCACTGCTTGAAAATGATTGTGTTTTTCAGACTAAAAGAGAGAGGATCATTCTTATTTTCCAATATAGTTTGAATGAATTGAAGATGAGCTGTAGAGGAGAGCAAGACATACGAATGCCGCTTAATTTTTGATTTAGGTCCAAACTCATTAGCTATTTTCTGATATAAGGCGTCATCAAGCTCTTTAAAAAGTTTTGCTGCCTCGGTAATGAGCGCATGCATGCTGCTTACGCAAACTTCTAGGTATTGCACCTTTGTTTCGTCTGTTAGAGATGAAAAACTGCCATTGGAAAGCTTCATTAAAAAATGCTTAGCCCATGATTGTAAAAAGCGTTTATATTCTATTGATGTTAAATTTTGTCTTCTTGGTGTTGGATAAAGCAATGAGAATGTTTTAAGAAACCTTTCGCATAATCTTAATAGATTGATAAGCCACGCATCGGTAGAAGAACCCTTTAGGATAGGAGAAAATCCATCGAAAGAAACAAAGTACTCAATCTCACGATAACAAATTGTTTTAAATTGATCCAGCGCCTCTTGAAATGTCTTAAGAGGGGGTAATTCTTGATTTTCTCCTAATTGGAAATCGTAATCTAGGATCATTTGCCCAATTGCTTGAATTTTCTTGCTGATTTGATGATGTTTTTGAACCTCTCCTTCCGATGGCAGGAATCTTTTGCAAAACCCAGCTATTGCCAAAACATTTTCAGGAGTGGTGGCGATGGTATCGATTAAATGAGAAATGAACCCCTGTTTAAGTAATATGGTATAATCCTCAGGGTGTAGGCTGGGATGAGTAGTAAACGAGATCTGATGCACTTTTTTTGTGGATGAAAGTCGATCGACGGGACAGATTGGGCCAATTGCTTTTATGCAGTTATTTAGACATGAAGAATGCAAAACATGCTCACATGCGAGCTCTACCTTATCTTCGATTGAACATTCGGTAAAGGACTCCAAGCAAATCGGACACTTTTCCATTTTAAATCTATTTTCAGGCCTAGGATTGAGATTAAGTGAGCTATAAACGGCCCAATGACCAAATTGAAAAGAAGTAGTTAGCATTATTATTTTCTTTTTAGCTTGTGTAACTATGTTGTTTTCACTTGATTTATTTTTTTTAATCTAGTATATATTTACTTAAAATTTAAGTCAATCGTTGATGAGCTCCTTAATTTTTCCATCAGATAAAATTCGCTTAACTGCCGTTTTTAGGATTATACCGACTCCGTCAACAAGAGAAGTTGTTCGTTAGAAACGGGAAAGGGCAATTCATCAACTTTCCATCTTAAAAAACATAACTTCTCTTAAAGAGGAGAAATCGCGCTTGCGCCTCCATCAATGACTAAATCTGCTCCAACGATATACGAAGATTTTATTGATGCAAGGAAGAGAACTGCTTCAGCAATTTCAGCTGGATAAGCAAAACGACCTACTGGAATAGTTCTTTCAAATTCTTGAATTTTTTGAGGGGAATGCATTTTAACTTTATCAAACATTGGTGTATCAGTGTAACCAGGAGAAATTGCATTTACGCGTATTTCTCTTTTTATTAAATCTGCAGCAAAATTGCGAGCAAGTGTGCTTATAGCTGCTTTTGTAGAAGAATAGACGCTATCATTACGGAAGCCTGCAAGACGAGCAACAGATGAAATTAATACTACGGAAGAACCCTTTTTTAAATTAGGGATAGCCCGTTGAATAGTGAAGTAAACGCCTTTAAAATTTGTATCCACGATATTATCAAAAAAGTCTTCATCGATCTCATCAATAATTCGCTGACCAGCTATTCCAGCGCCAGCTATCAGTACGTCGATTTTACCAAATGCTTTCTCTGTTGCTTTATATAATTTTTCAATGTCTGATATATTTCGAACATCTCCTTGGACAAATATCGCTTGTTGAAGTTTTTGGCATTGAGCTTCTAATTTTTTTTGATCGGCTCGATCAAAAATGACAATCTTTGCTCCATGTTCATTAAACTTGGCTGCAATAGCTTCGCCAATTCCGCTATTGCCTCCTGTGATTACGATGACTTTATTAAAGAATTCATTCATTATCAGCCTCCATAAATGCTAAGAGTATTCGTTTATAAAGGTTAAAATGCAAGATGAACATTGAGCAAGAAATACTCCTTCCAGGATTCAGGTGGCTTGAAAATATGCCTTAATTAGCCTATACTGCCTCCAAAACACTCTTCAAAAATAAGGAAACACACCCCATGCTCACCGACCATGTTGAAAGCCTTGCAAAAGAATTCAATTTATCTAAAGCACAAATTCAAGCCACCCTTCAGCTGCTGCAAGAAGGAAATACCGTCCCCTTTATCGCTAGATACCGCAAGGAAATCACAGGGGAGCTTGATGAAGTCCAAATCAGAGACATTCACGAACGCGCCATTTACCTGCAAGAGCTTAGCAGCCGCAAAACCCAAGTGATTGCCTCAATCGATGAGCAAGGCAAATTAACCTCTGAACTTAAAGAGCAAATTTTGGCTTGCGATGGGAAAACGGCTCTTGAAGATCTATACCTACCCTATAAACCTAAGCGCAGAACGCGTGCAATGATTGCCAAGGAACGAGGGTTGCAGCCACTTGCCGATCTAATCCTTGCACAAGGAGCTGAAATCCCCTGTCTTGACGCCTACCTTACAGAGGAGGTTAGCTCTAAAGAGATTGCCTTAAAAGGAGCCTGTGATATCATTGCCGAAACGGTCGCTGAAAATGCCGAAATAAATGGCTTCGTTCGGAACCTATTTGCAAGAGTTGGTGTCGTCATCAGCAAAAAAAGAAAAAGCTTTACCGAAAAGGTGAGCAAATTTGAAGACTACTACGATTTTAGCCAAAGTGTGGCCACCATTCCTTCCCATCGCTATTTAGCCATTCGAAGAGGCGAAGTTGAAAATGTGCTCGATTTTGAAATCTGGGTAGAGCCTGAAGCTGCCATTAACGAGATCAGTAAAAGGTTCTCACTTAAACCATCTTCCCCTCTTGCTAAATGGCTTTTAGAGGCCATTGAAGATGGATACAAGCGCTTAATTGCCCCAAGGGTTGAAACGGATCTGCGCGTTGAACTTAAAATGCGCTCAGATGAAGCTGCCGTCAAAATTTTTGCCGAGAATTTACGCAGCCTTCTGATGGCAGCGCCCTTTGGAAACAAGTCCATGCTTGCAATTGACCCAGGATTTAGAACTGGTTGCAAATGCGTAAGTCTAGATGCAAACGGCAAATACATAGAATCTATCACCATTTTTCCAACTATTGGAGAAAAAGGGAAAAAAGAAGCAGCAATTACCCTTGCTGCCTTTATTAAAAAGCATAAGCCTTTTTCATGCGCAATCGGCAATGGGACTGCAGGAAGAGAAACCGAACAATTTATGCGTGAACTGATTAAAGCTGAAAAGTTTGATCTGATGGTAATTGCGGTCAATGAATCTGGCGCAAGCATTTACAGCGCATCAGATGTGGCAAGAGAGGAATTTCCCAATCTCGATTTGACCATACGAGGCGCCATTAGCATTGGCAGAAGGTTGCAAGACCCACTAGCTGAGCTTGTTAAAATTGAACCAAAGTCAATAGGCGTTGGACAATACCAGCACGACGTCTATCAGCCCATGCTGCAGCAAAAATTAAGTGATGTCGTCGAAGACTGCGTCAACAGGGTAGGAGTTGATGTCAATACAGCAAGTAAAGAACTTCTCTCCTATGTTTCCGGCATTGGCCCCTCGTGTGCTAAGAAAATTATCGACTATCGCAATACTCATGGTAGCTTTTCTTCTAGGGATGAGTTTTTGCAGGTGCCAAGCTTTGGAGGAAAGACTTACGAGCAAGCAGCGGGATTTTTGCGTATCCGAGATGCTAAAAACCCCCTAGATAGCTCTGCAGTTCATCCCGAACGCTACGAACTCATTGAAAAGATGGCGTCTGATTTAAACTGCAACACAAAAGATCTTGTCGGTAATGCCTCTAAAGTCAAACAATTAAATAAGGCGCTTTATTTAGATGTGGGCAGTCTTACCTTATCAGACATTATTGATGAGTTGCTAAAACCGGGTAGAGACCCACGGGCGACATTTGATGCTCCTAAATTTCGCGATGATGTGATGAAACCGGAAGATTTAAAGGTTGGAATGCTGTTGGAAGGCGCTGTCACAAATGTGTGCGCGTTTGGTGTTTTCGTCGATATCGGGGTGCATCAAGATGGCCTTGTCCACATTGCAGAACTTGCCGATCACTTTGTGAAAAATCCGGCAGATGTTGTCAAACCCGGCGATAAAATTAAAGTTAGAGTACTTGCTGTGGATATAGAGAGAAAGCGGATTTCGCTTTCAGCGAAATCAAAAGGGAATTTTTTGCAAAATGAAAACAAACCAAAACAGACGTTTGCCACTAGTCCATTTTCATCACTTTAGTAGATTTTAAGCGAGAATTGCTGAGTTTCGAAAGAAGTCTAGTTTTATATCACTCAACCCAATTTTCGAGTTTCAGGTGGGGAATACGCCGAAATTCTTTTATGTTGTTTGTCACAAGAACCATACTTAAGGCTAAGGCATGTGCTGCAATCCAAAGGTCATTTCCACCAATGGGTTTACCGGTCTTTTCCAGGGCATGTCGAATTTGCCCATAATGGTCCCCAGCTTCAATAGGGATAGGAAGCGGGGGAATTAACCCGCTTAATTCATCAATAGTAATGAGAGTTTTTTTAGGATTTTGACTCTTATAAGCACCGTAAAGGAGTTCTCCATAGGTAATTATGGACATTCCAACTTGACCGATGGTCAGCTTTTCAAATCGATGAAGAACTTCTATTGGTTTTTTCTTGGCTATGTAAATGCAAGTATTGGTATCAAGCATGAAGCGCATCACAACAATTCTCGCATTATAACAACTCTCTTTGTTGCGGTGGATCATCACACCTGTCTTCGGCATAAAAATCTTCTGGCATACTCGTAAGTAAATGGTAAGCTTTAGCTAAATTCTCTGAAACTTCCCAGAGAATTAACTTATTACCCCTTCTTGCAATCGCGACTTCCTTAGTATGAAATTGAAATTCCTTAGGCAATCGTATCGCCTGTGAATGGCCGCTCATAAAAACTTTAACCATACGCATAAGACCTCTCCTGTATATACTATTAGTATATACAATTACAATTTAACATGCAAGCAATCTGCAGCTCCCCCATTCTTCTGAAATAAAAAGACGCGATTTATGGAACATACTCCATAAACGCACGACAAATATGGAGTAGGTTCAACGGTAGAAAATCGACTTGATGCAAATTTTCATTTGCATTAAATTTATTTCAATAACTATGAAAAAGAATCTCGTTTTATTTTACAGTAATCGCTCAGAGCCAGTAACTGCAGCTCTTCTTAACCAGAAAAAAATTTCGCTCTACCCTATCTCCCTGCAAGAATTTTTAAATCAAGGGGAAGTTGTTGATGAAATTTCGAATGATTCTGTAAAAATTCACTGGACATTTCCCGATGGAAAAACGATCTCAAATGATCGTCATACATTGATTATTAATCGCGCGTTAGGATGCGGCTCAGAATTATTTCAAGATTTTATTAAAAAAGATAGAAACTATGCCCAAAGTGAATTGTGGGCCTATCTATTTTTTGCATTAAATTCTTTTCCCAAGATTACAAGTGTTCCTAATTCATATACGCTTTGCGGAGGAGGATACCCTCTTCCACGGCAATGGGAAGCAGTTAAATCGATCGGCATGCATGTTCCTGAATATTATTTAGGAAACATGAAATCTTTGCCTAAGGATTGGAATAAAAATGAAGTTGTTTGTAGTACCATCCAAAACTCCTATTTCTGGAAGGAGTATTATAAAAAAAATGCAGGTTTTGCATTTAAGAAGCCTTCCGGAGACCCTTTTCTTGCTTTTATAAGAGGAAACAAGGGATCTCTTCATACTATGGATAATTTGCCTTTGAAACTCCAGAAAAGTACTGAAAAAATGATGATTTCTATGGCACAAAAAGTGAACGGGATTTTCAAATTTCCTATTGCTGAGATTTTGTTTTTCTTAAATGGCAAACAACTGACTTTTGGCATGATTCAACACGTTCCATATGGAATCAGCTTAACTGAAAATTTTCAAAATAGCATTGTAGAATGGGTCGAAACGCTATGAATGCAAGTGACTTGTTTTGGGTCGATCTTGTTCCTTACATCTATCAACAGCCACACCTAAATGCCAAGCAAGATATTGATCAAATTACAAACCTTCTTTCATTAGCTCCCCAATCTCGGATTTTAGATGTTGCCTGCGGAATTGGCAGGCATGCTTTAGAGTGCGCTCAGAAAGGCTTTTTTGTCACCGCTTATGATATCAACTCCTCTTTAATCGACGAAAACCAAAGAAAATCAAGAGATAGAAATTTAGACATAGAGTGGCTGCAAGCAAATATGACAGAATTTTGCAGGCCCGAATCTTATGATGCAATTATTAATCTCTTCTTTTCATTTGGATACTCGGAACATCCCGAAACTGATCAACAAGTCTTGAAGAAGTGTTATCAATCTCTTCGCCCGGGGGGCAAGCTAGTGATGCAATTAATGGGTCGTGAACTCATTGAAAAGTGGTTTCAACCTAAGTACTGGAGTTTGGAACAAGATGGCGCTTTTGTTCTAGTCGAGAAACAATTAAATTATGAAAAAGCTCTTTTGCATGAAACTGTCTATGTGCTCAAAGATAACGATAAAAAAAAATATCAGATGACCACCAGAATTCACTACGCATCGCAAATCAGCGAATTGCTCCAAAATACAGGGTTTAAACAACTGCAAATTTTTGGAGGTTTAAGTGGCACATCATATAATGAAAATGCCAGTTCTCTTGTGATTGTTGGACAGAAACCCTTAAAAATAAACGCGATGATTCGTTGTTGAAAATCTCGCTTACCAAAAAATTACTTTAATGATATACAATATGTATATATTCAAAATTGAAGGAAAAGACAATGGGCTTTACTCAAACAGATGATATTAAAGAAATTGGTACGGATGCATGGAAGGAACAGAGTAAAGATAGTCAAAAAGATTGGAGTACTGACTCTAACGAAGCTTCTTGGCAGCCTGAATTAGACCCAGTGAAAGCAGCTGTTGAGATGCAAACGAATGATGAGATAAGTCCCTATTTGGTGTGTCGCATGTGTGCTCCTGGTGACATTTTTTCATTTTAAAATTAACATGGCATTAATGGGTAATTCTTGGTTTTCTTCAAGGCAGAGCGCAGGGGTCCTGGCTTATCAACACCAGGTTTTAGAGTTTTTAGATGGAAGTGGTGTTGCATCTTTACATGAAGTAACTGTGAAAGGGAAAACAAACTTTAATGGCACCTTTAAAGCAACCGCATCGAAATTTGGTTCTGACGTTTCTGTGAATGGCGCTGTATCCGCGATTAAATCCGTTTTCAATGCAAATGTATGGATTAATGGGGCATTAACAGCTGTCGATTCTAATTTCGAGGGCCAAGTTTCAATTGCTACAGAACAAGTCACTTTGAAGCATTCAACAATCACAAAGGATCTGATTGTGAGACAATCCTCATGCCTACAGCAAGTAGTCACCTTATCTAAGGGAAGCATGATAAAGGGTTCTGTTATTTTTGAAATGCCTAATGGAAAAATCAAGCTTTTAGATGGGTCTAAGATATTAGGGTCCATACAAGGAGCTGTAAAAGAAGAAGGCGCTTAAGCTACATACAACTAGGAGGATTTATGGGGTATATTGGAAAAGAGGGATCTAGCGATGGCAAAGAAGATTCAAAAGATTCAGGTAAAGACGGCAGCAGTGATAGCTTCATGCCACAAATAATGAATTTGAACCAAGATGAAGCAAGCACACAAGCAGAATTAGTTAAGGATCACTACTTAAAAGGACCTGATCTAGAAAGACCTGCTTTTAAACCTGGTAACATATTTTCGTTTTAGGAGAAAACAATGGGCGCTGTAGCAATTAAGGAACAAAGTAAGGATAATACTAAGGACCTATCAAAAGATGGTGGAGAGGAGCCTTGCGTATTTTTCGAATTGGAAGGTGAGCAGCATATATTGCAAAGAACTATGGATACCCTTCCAGAAGCGCGCCCAATTACGCCTTGGCAAATTTTTTCATTTTAACATAGGTAAATCTAATGGGAACATTTTCAAAAGATCAAGCAAAAGATGGCAAAGAAGGAAAGGATGGCAGTAAAGATGGCAGTAAAGACAACTCTGTAGACGATCTCCCTCATCTGCAAGAAGTGCACCAACCTTTGGAAGGTGATTTATTTAACGCCTATCAACAATCTTATCGACATCCTTTAAGCGTATTTAAGTTTTAAGCGATGAGAAAGAAAACTTTCATCGCATCTACTTATAGACCCGTATTGAAGGGGTTGAAATTAAACAAAGCGATTTCTTCTCTTGAGGTGGATTTTTTTAAGCAAAGAAAGAACCCCATCATCAAATGTACGGTAATTTTAATCGTTCATGAAGATAATTCTCCAACAAATTGTTTATATAAGTATATAAAAAAACCCAATGCTTGCGTTTTATATTATGATGACTTTTGCAAAAATTGGGATTTTTCGTTTGAAAATAGCAATCTGAAATTTCATCTAAAGACTGGACAGGTGATTGAACCTCTTGGCATTTATGTGCGGCCTTTTTTTCACCATCGCGCCTCAAAATTCCGTGAGCATAGCTTAAACTTAGCTCATGCTATTGAATTGTGGAGCGGAGCGGTAATTGGCCCCACAATTGAAAACGTGAACAATGGCTCAAAGGCATACCAACTTGTGACAACAATCAAGAATGCTGAGAAAGCAAGTCAATGCAAAAATCATCAGATTGCCCCGTCTTATTTTATCAAAGGTAAAAAACCGGGTATTGAAAAACTTATAAAACATCATGATAGTCTAATCGTCAAGTCTTGTTCAGGAATTCGTTCTAGAGTGGTTTCTGAAGAGGAATTTTTGAAATGGGATCAGCGTAATTTAAATTCGGTTCCTGTTTTATTTCAAAAGCGCATGCCGGGAAAAGATGTACGCGTACATGTTTTAGATAATGAAATATGGGCAGTTCAAGTCAAAGAAAAAAAAGGCATTGATTACCGCTATGTGGAACGAGGTGATTATATGGCTTATCCTTTGAGTTCTATGCAAAAGAAATTCTGTTTTACAC
>JABDAE010000009.1 GCA_013289325.1 Chlamydiota bacterium | reverse complement strand
TCGATGATTTCAACGTCAGCTTCTTCGATATCCTCTTTATCAGTACCAGAGCCACCTTGGTGCTCATGCGCCGATCCTGCTGTTTGACCAGCATCTGATCCAAAGCCGCCTTGTCCTGCCCCGCCAGGACCCGCGCCGCCTGCGCTTGCAGCTTTAGCCATCGCTTCGCCGATGTGCTGCATATGGGAATCTAGCTCAGTTTTTGCTGCCTTAATTTTGCCAATGTCTTTAGTCTCAAGCGCCTTCTTGACATTTTCGATTTTGCCTTCCACATCACTGACGACATCTTTTGGAAGCTTATCGCCATATTCTTGAAGTGCTTTTGAGGCTCTAAAGGCTAAAGAATCAGCTTCATTAATCACTTCAACTTCTTCTTTTCTTACTTTATCTTCTTCAGCATGCAATTCAGCATCGCGAAGCATGCGCTTAATGTCCTCTTCATTTAGCCCAGATTGTGCTTCAATGCGGATTTTTTGTTCTTTGCCACTTGCCTTATCTTTTGCAGATACATGCAAAATACCATCGGCATCTATATCAAAGGCCACTTCAATTTGCGGCATACCTCTTGGAGAAGGTGGAATATCGGTTAAATCAAAACGGCCAATTTCCTTGTTGTCATTGGCCATCTTGCGCTCCCCTTGAAGAATGCGGATGGTCACTGCCGGCTGATTATCTGCAGCTGTTGAAAAGATCTGTTTCTTTTGCGTTGGGATCGTCGTATTGCGCTCTACAAGAGGCGTCATGACGCCGCCCATTGTTTCAATCCCAAGAGTTAAAGGGATCACATCCAAAAGTAAAACGTCCTTCACATCACCTGTTAAAACGCCTCCTTGAATCGCTGCGCCAACTGCTACCACTTCATCGGGGTTTACTCCCTTGTGGCCTTCTTTACCAAAGATTGTCTTGACGATCTCTTGGACAGCCGGCATACGGGTCATTCCACCCACGAGAATCACTTCGCCGATATCTTCTTTACAGACGCCGGCATCTTTTAATGCTTTAAGACAAGGCTCGCGCGTTCTTTCAATGAGCTTATGAGTAAGGTTTTCAAGATTTGCCCTTGTTAAGGTGAGCGATAAGTGTTTAGGACCTGAGGCATCCATCGTAATAAATGGCTGATTGATCTCTGTTGTCATCGTACCAGAAAGCTCAATCTTGGCTTTTTCAGCTGCATCGCGAAGGCGTTGAAGCGCCATCTTGTCGCTATGTAAATCAATCCCTTGCTCTTTTTTAAATGTCTCAAGCAGCCACTTCAAAATCTCGTTATCAAAGTCATCTCCTCCTAAATGCGTATCGCCATTGGTCGACAAGACTTCGAAAACGCCATCGCCAATTTCTAAGATCGAGATATCAAATGTACCGCCTCCTAAGTCAAACACGGCAATTTTCTTATCTGTATGGTCCTTATCAAGTCCATAGGCTAAAGCTGCAGCTGTTGGCTCTGGAATAATTCTCTTCACATCAAGACCTGCGATTCTTCCTGCATCCTTTGTAGATTGTCTTTGAGAATCATTAAAATAAGCAGGCACTGTAATGACAGCTTCTGTGACCTTTTCGCCTAGATAGCTTTCCGCTGTCTCTTTCATTTTAATAAGAATTTGAGCGGCGATCTCTTCAGGCGTCATCATTTTGCCCTGTACCTCAAAGACTGCGTCCCCGTTGCTATTGCTTACAACTTTGTAAGGAACGGTTTTACTCTCTGATCCCACTTCACTTGCTTTTCTTCCAATAAATCTCTTAGATGAACTGATTGTATTCTCTGGATTTGTCACAGCTTGTCTTTTGGCAGGGATGCCGACCAATCTTTCATTTCCCTTATAAGCCACAACAGACGGGGTAGTCCTCGCCCCTTCTGCGGAAGCAATGACTTTAGGAACGCCTCCTTCCATCACAGCGACGCATGAGTTGGTTGTGCCAAGGTCAATTCCAATAATTTTTCCTTTTTTCTTATCTTGAGCCATAGTGTAACTCCTTAATTTAGATTTGTTCTTGATTCTTTTCTAATTAGACTTCTTCATCTTTTTCAACTTGTTTGGCGACCTTAACCCTTGCCGGGCGTATCGTCTTATCTCCCATTTTGTACCCTTTTAATGATTCTTCAATCACAATGCCGGGATTTGCTTTATCTGTGACAACCGTTTCGATAGCCTCGTGAAGATGCGGATCAAATGGCTTGCCACAAGAAACGTAAGGGACAACTCCATTGTTGCTAAGCACATCTTTAAACTGTGAAAGGATCATCTGAAAACCAGTTGCCCAATGTTTGACCTCTGTCGACATTTGCTCTGTAAATTTCAATGCATTTTCCATATGGTCTATTGGATTTAAAAAATCGACAATGACATTTTGCAACGCGTATTGAATCATCTCTTGCTTTTCTTTCATTAGCCTCTTTCTCGCATTTTCTGCTTCTGCAAGGGTGCGAAGATATTTGTCTTTTACCTCTAAGAGTTCTGCTTTTAGCTTTTCTAGCTCTATATCGGTTATCGATATCTGTTTTGGCACCCGTATATTTGCATTCTCGATACTTGGTTCTTCTTTTACAGCCTTAAGATCTTCATTTTGATCTTTTTCATTTTGATCTGTCGACGTCATGATGTTCATTCTCCTTTTAATTCTTTAGCGATTGCTCCAACAGCAGTTGAGACTCATTGGAAAACGCACGCATGTGTTGACTTTGTACTTTATCAGTAGATTTTCTGGACCTTTTCATCGCAATTTTATATTTGTATAGATGGGTTGTTAAGGATTCACTAATCTCTTCTGAATAATTGCTTAGCAAAGAAAAAAGTGATCGATACGGGATGCGACTTGGCCCCAAAATGCCAATTGCTCCAACTGGTTGGCCATTGACAAAATAGGGAATAGCGATGACTGCAGATAATGGCTCGTAGAGTGGCACGTATGGTTTAAGCTCTTCACAAATCCAACATTTAATGGTCTGATGTTTACAACACTCTTTAAGCAACAAGCGCATGCCAAGAGTGTGCTCAAAAAGCGCTAAGTGATTGGCAAGAATTGCTGGATCTTGAGATTCTGGATATGAGAGAAGATGAGAAAATCCAGTGCGATAAATATCATCATCATCAAATTGCGAGTAATTGACGATATAGCGCACCATCACTTCATTATATAGCTTCAAGGATAGACTTTCTTCTTTTATCGTCATGCTCTTAGGCTTTTCATTCCGTTTAAGTCGATAATTGAAATAGTGATCGATGGATATGGCTAATGCATCATTGATCGGCTCATCCACATAAAGCGTTTCGGTCACAATGGCGCCAAAATCTGTCGTGAGTATACAAAGACATCTATCGGCATCGATGACTACAAAGCGCGCCGATGTGATAAAATCTTGCTCAAATCGAGGCGCCGATAAAAAAACTGCAAGACAGCTCTCCTTAGAAATTTTTTCTGCAGCCTTTTGCAGGAAAGTAGCAAGCGCTCTTGTTTCTTTTGCTTCAATATCGATATGTAAATTGTCTTTTGAAGATTGAAAGGATGTCGCTGTTTCTAATAGAGTATTGGCATATAACCGATAGGCTTTACTCGTTGGAATTCGTCCGCCTGAAGTATGTTGTTGCTCCAAGAAGCCAGATTCTTCAAGTCCTGCAAAATAATTGCGAATCGTTGCAGAGCTTAAGTCAGCAAAACCCACATCTTTTAGAGTGTTAGAGCCAACGGGTTTAGCTGTTTTGATATAATATTCAACCAAGCTAAACAAGACAAGCTTTGAGCGTTCATTTTTGATCGAACTTTTTTCACCCTGACTGTTGCCCTGAGCAAGGCTCTTAGCAAGACCTTTAGCCTTGCCCTGGGTAAGGCTTTGACTGATAATTTTCATCTGTATTCCTTTGCCTGAAAATAACAGATTACATTAAATGAATATTTAATGTCAAAAAAAATAGCACTCAACGATCGAGAGTGCTAAAAAAACTGTAAGTTTTGGATAAAAAAAAGGACAGACCTTGCTTGGAAGCAAGAGTCTGTCCTTATAAAGACCTTATACTAGTGAAGTACTAGCTAATGTCTTAGTTCACAATCGTGCTGTCTTGCTGAACGATTGGTGTTTTTACAGAGTCTGAAGTAACTTCTACAGAAACACGTGCATCGCCAGATTCTTTAGCACGGCCGTCAACTCTATATCTTACGACTTGACGAGCGTTTAAAACTTCAATCGGAGCAAATGTCACCACTTGTCCAGCAACATTACCTGCGCTATCTCCAGAAGCTGCTACTGGAACCACTTCTTTAGGGAAACGCACTGTTGTCACAACGTTAGAATCTTGTTCAGATCCTTGGTTTGTCACAGTGATGTTGTAGCTTGTAGGCTGACCAATGCAGATTGGGCTGTCTGTTTCCGCAATGCATACGTTAAGAGATGGACGTCCTTTCCAACGGGTTGTAAAGTCAGCACAAGCAGTGCATCCTTCACATGTTGCAACGCCAACTCTGTTTGTAAAGCATCCTGGAGTACAAGTTGTCAAAGTCACTGTGAAAGAAGTTTTTTCACCGACTGGGAGCTCTTTAAGCTTCCATACTGCTTGATTGCCATTGATTGTAGCGCCATTAGCAGCTACAATAGATGTAGAACCAGGAGCCACATCTGTCACAATCACTTCGTGCAGTGGTTTATCGCCTGTGTTTGTCACAGTGATTTGGTAGTCAGCATTTTTACCAATTTGCTGCTCTTTTGTCCCTACTTTAACAACATCAACACCGCAGCAGCAAACACATGTGCAAGCTTGGCAATTGACTGTATCGGCATTGCAAGCTGTAACTGTAGCTGTGTTGCAAACTTTACCTCTTTTCACAGCTGTAAAGCATACGTTGACTTTTTTAGTTTGGCATGGTTCAAGGCATCCCAATCTAAATGTCAATGTGCGCAAGCAGCTGCTATGCTCAAGACCTTCTGGAACGTTGTCTGTAACAACTACATCTTGCGCAGCGCAGCTTCCGCGATTGCTTACTGTAATTGTGTAGTGAACTGGGTCGCCTGGGCAAACTTCAGCAGGACCACATTTTTCGCATGTCAGCACAGGTTTTGCGCAGAGCAATGAACAAAATCTAACAGGTGTAGCTGTTGCGCAAAAACAAGCGCACTGCTCGCCTTCACACTGACATTGCACCCAAATTTTGCCGGGTCTTACTTCACATTTTTTCATAGAACCAAAGTTCCATGTCACTTTACGGCCTTCAACTTTTGCTTCCGGCTGGCTCTTTACATAAGATACACCTTCTGGAAGGTGAGTTGTCACAACGACATCGCAAACATCATCGCACGCTTTGACTTCAAATTCCAATGGGTATTGGTTGCCGAGCATGCACATATCTGGGTTTTTTCCAGTTACTGTAATGCCGTTCACACAGCAAAGTTGATTGCTCGCTGGATAGTGACACTTTGGAGCTGGCTTGCAAAATGGATCGCAAGGCACAACCGGTTTTGTCTCACATACCGGTGGGCACACTGGCGCACATACTGGTGCACAAGGTGGTGGAGGGCACATGGGTTTACATGGTGGTGGACAGACAGGTTGATGACAAACTGGCTGACATGGTTGTTCACAAGGGGCTGGCGGACAGCAATTTTGCGCACTGCTGCACCCAACACCAAGGATCGCCATCGTGCACAAAAAAAACAACGAGGAGAATATCCCTGATTTTTTGCTCATTAAAAGACTCCTTTTTTTTGTTAAGGTCTAGGTAAAATTGTTCAAAAACATCTATAATCCTAAAAACGGCAGTTGGAGACGCTAACTTGACACAATCTCTTGAACCAGAATCATTTGCAGTGGGGCGGTCCTTCACCACTTGGGAATGTCCCGCCCCACTGCAAAGTGATTCTAATTCAAGATCTTGCGCCAATTTAGCATCTCGAACTGCCGTTTCTAGGATAATTTGATTGTCAACATCTATAATTTCATTGCCCTCAAACCTATTTTGCAGTTTGAGGGCGATGGAATTACATATATAAAACAATTTTACATTTCACAGTCATTCTCACATATCACATTCATTTTCTGGATCAATTTTTTGTTTCGCAAAATGGGGCTTTGGACATGGCACGGGCTTTGCATTGCAAATACCCATCATTGGACACGGTCTAGCTCGACAGCAGGGGTTTTCATCTAGACAACAACAACCACTACATATCCAACATCCAACGCAAAGTAGAGCTCCCCTTATTGTTAAAGCTAACACTTTCTTCAAATCAACCACTTTTTTCTTCAAATCAACCACTTTCATGATACAAAAAATCATTCTCTTTTAAACAAAAAAATTAAACAGGAAGGCTTTAAGACCTTCCTGTTTACACATATGTTTTTACACATGTACTCTTGCTACTAGTAGCAGCATGGTGCTGGTGGGCAAGCTGGTGGGCAGTATTGTGGAGCGCATGGTGCTGGGCAGCATACTGGTTGTGGACAACAAACTGGTTTTGGAGGGCAGCATACTGTTCTGCATGGAGGAGGACATGGTTTTGGACAGCATGGGTTTGTATCGCAGCATCCGCAGCTTGTGAAGATCACAGCGGCAGCAACTAAAGCAGCAACTGATGAGATGATTGTTTTCATGATAAAACTCCTGTTTTTGTTATTGTATTGTTTGGAGAGGTCGAAAAAACAACTTTCACGGCCCCTTATTCGAACAATTTTAACTTCTTTGAGTACGTCCTCAAAAAGTGTTTACCTCATTTACATACGCCCTTTGGAATTAATTTCGCCAGAAGATTTTTTTAAATTTTGCGACACACTCCAATATAAAACCCTTAAAACACTTAACACAAACAACTTAAAATTTTAATGCGACATACACTTTTTTATTTCGTTAACCCTAGAAACGGCAGTTGAAGATGGTAAAGTGATATAAGATTTTGCCATCTCCAACTGCCGTTTTTAGGTTAACCTCACTTTTCCAGTCCAGCCGAGTTTACTCCGCAGCGTTGCATAAAAATCATATGTTGGCAAATGAGCAAATTGAAAATATTTTTTTGACCTAGTTATCGTAAGAGATGTGCTTCTTGACATATCTTGAAATTTACATCCATCAAATGCGATATCTACCCCCATGTGTTCAAATTCGATTCTCAACTCACTACTAGGCATTACTACAATTGGGCGATTGGAGATAGTGTGTGGACAGATGGGGGTAATGACTATGGCCTCAAGTGCCGGCATCACAATGGGCCCGCCTGCTGCCAATGAATAGGCTGTAGAACCACAAGGAGTTGAGAAGATTATTCCATCTGCTGAAAAAGTATTGAGATACTTATCGTCGATATGGACTGTATAATCGATCAAATTTAAATTTGTCCCCCTATGAACCACGATGTCATTAAGCGCAAAGTGGCTATTTTCCTGAGATTTCCCTTGTAAAGATAGCCTATGATGTATCTGACATTGACCTTTTAGCAGCAAATCAAGGGATGAATAAATCTCATTACTTTTAATATCTGCCATAAAACCCAAATGGCCCATGTTAATGGCCATAGTAGGCGCCTGGATGTCCGGATAGCGGTGAAAAAGTTGTATAATTGTTCCGTCTCCGCCAAGAGAGATTAAGTAGGCGATCTCTGCAGATTTTGCCTTTGATAGAGGATATACTTGCAAATCTTTTGCAATGCTATCTTCAGCAAATACAGTTACGCCGCGAGCGGCTAGATATTCGGCTATACTTTTTGCAGCTATTATAGTCTCTATCTTTTCTAAATTGGGGAACAATCCTATATTCATAAAGTCACGCCCTTAAACTTTTGGATTTAAGGAATTAAAAGAGGAAAAATCTTCTTTTTTTGGCTTGCCATCTGATGAAATTGTTAGATCGCCCGCGCGGTTTTTGATGAGAACTTCTATCTTTTTTTCTGCAGAGGTAAGTCTTGTACTGCAAAGATTGATCAATCGGTCAGCTTCTTCATAGAGTTTTAGCGATTCATCTAAACTGATTGTTCCTTTATTCATTTTTTCTAAAATGTGTTCAAGTCTTGCAAATGCAGCCTCAAACGCTATTTCTTGATCTTTTGGCGCCTCTTGCAGAGGATCTTTGTCCATGTCTTGTTGTTTCATAAAAAAACCGCTATTTTAATGTTTAGGATAATCCTAGAAACGGCAGTTCGAGATGGCGAAGTGATGTAAGATTTTGAGTTAGAATCGCTTCTGGCGGGGATCGACATTCCCTAATGGTGAAGGCGATCCCCGCCAGAAGCGATTCTAGCTCAAAAGATTACGTCAATTTGCCGTCTCCAACTGCCGTTTTTAGGATAATTGACGCAAATCATCAATGTGTAGTAAACTCGCACTATATATCGCGCCGGTGTTTTAAACAAGCAAGTTAAGGAGCTAAAATGAACAACGAAATCCACAACCTTTTGAAAAACCTTCAGGAGCGCTTTGCTCAAATGTTGAGGTATCTTTGACTTGAAGTCAAAGGAAGCTAGAATAAAAGAACTTGAAACACAGATGGAATCTTCAGACTTTTGGGACAATAATACAAAAGCAAAAAGCCTCATTGAAGAGAGCCAAAATTTAAAAATTTGGACAATCCCCTATCGCGATTTAGAATCGCGCTTTTCCAATGCAAACGATCTGATAGAGGAAGTCTTTGCTATCAATGATCAAGAATTGATAGACACGCTCACTAAAGAGCTTTTTGCCGTAGATAAGGGCCTTAAAGAGCTTGAAATACGGAAAATGCTAGGAGGAGAGCTTGATAACAAAAACTGCTATCTAAGTATTAATTCTGGCGCAGGTGGTACTGAGAGCTGTGATTGGGCATTAATGTTATCTAGGATGTATCAGAGATGGGCGGCATTGCGAGGCTGGAAATGTGAAGTGATCGACACTGTGGAAGGAGATGTTGCCGGAATAAAAAGTCTTACAATGAAGTTAGAAGGGCCCTTTGCATACGGATATGCCAAATCTGAAAAGGGTGTTCATCGACTTGTTAGAATATCTCCCTTTGATAGCAATGCCAAAAGGCATACAAGTTTTGCATCTATTGACGTGACGCCAGAGATAACCGATGACATTGCCATCGAGATTAAACCTGACGATATACGTATCGACACATACCGCTCACAAGGCGCTGGAGGACAACACGTCAATAAAACTGACTCTGCAGTCAGAATTACGCACTTCCCAAGCGGTTTTGTCGTCTCTTGTCAAAACGAGCGAAGCCAGCTGCAAAATAAGGAAACCTGCTTTAAGATGCTGCGCTCAAAGCTTTATGAAAAAGCTGTTTCGGATAGAGAGGAATCTTTAAGCCTTTTAGGAGGCGAGAAAAAAGAGATCGCTTGGGGAAGTCAAATTAGAAATTATGTCTTTCATCCCTATACATTAGTCAAAGACACGCGGACAAAAGAAGAAACAAGTGATGTCCAAAAAGTGATGGATGGAGATATCGATCCATTCGTTAATCGATTTTTACAAGAATTTGGGTAATAGAAATGTCACAAAATAAAGAGCCTTTAGAAATACGCTATACAGACCTTGCAGATGAAAGCTATCTTAAAAAATGGTTATCAGACCCTTCCATTGGAAGGTGGTTTCCGGTTGCAGATGCTGTCGAAATTAAAGATGCTGCCGCCAGATGGATCATTTTTAGCCGTTATAAGGCGAGTTTAACAGCCGTTTATAACAAAGAGATATGTGGGCTTGCCACCTTATATTTACAGCCATACCGAAAGCTTGCGCACCAATGCGAATTTGGAATTATTGTGGGAGAAGAATATAGAGGCAAAGGAATTGGTACAAAACTCATGAAATCGCTTTTTCACTTAGCTAAAGATCAGTTTAAAATTGAACTCTTGCATCTTCAGGTCTATCAAGACAACCCTGCCATTCGCCTGTATGAAAGGATGGGATTTATGGAGTTTGGCAGACAAACAAAGTGGATAAAAGAGCTCGATGGTACTTACACTGGGCGCGTATTCATGGAAAAATACCTTTAGCGCTTGTAAAGAAAAACTTAGGAGATTTTTAGGTCATGGCAGGTCATAGCAAATGGGCAAACATCAAACATCAAAAAGCAAAAGCCGATGCGAAAAAGGGCAAAGCCTTTTCAAGAGCTGCAAAGGAAATCATTAGCGCTGTCAAGCAAGGAGGCCCGGACCCTAAATCAAATCCACGCCTGCGCCTTGCGATCACAAAAGCAAGGGAAGTCAATCTCCCCAACGATGTCGTCGAGCGCAATATCAAAAAAGCATCCTCTGAAGATCAAGCAGACTTTTCTGAAGTGACATATGAACTCTATGGATATGGCGGCGTTGGGATTATCGTCGATATCTTGACGGACAACAAAAATCGCGTGTCATCAGACATTAGAATTGCAACGAATAAACGCGGTGGAACCATTGCAAGCCCCGGCGCTGTTGCCTTTAATTTCGATCGCAAAGGGGTGATCCAAATTCAAAAAGAAAATGCAATTGAAGATGAGCTTTTTATGGCCTCAACAGAGGCTGGCGCTGAAGATTTTGAGGCAGAAGAGGATATATATATTATCACAACAGATCCTGCCGATCTTTTTGCGGTTAAAGAAGCAATTGAACATCTTGGCTTTAAATGTGAAGAGGCCTCTTTAGAAAAAATTCCAAAAGTGTTAGTCGATTGCAGTGAAGAAGACAAGATAGCCAATCTTGCACTTATCGAATGGCTAGAAGATCTTGATGATGTGGATGAGTTGTATCACAACATGAATCTTTGATGAAATACATTTTCAGCATCTTTGCAGTCACATGTATTGCTCTTGCCCTTTATTTTTTTGGCCAAACACAATTTCAACTTAATCGTATCTATACCTCTCTTGGTGAAAATAGGCTCTTTTCTGACGAGGAAAGGGCTTTTTCACCTCCTCCTCAATTGCTTGATGAGATCATCGCAAGACCTTTAACGTACCTAGATAGGGGCAAGCAAAGCTTTGTTTTTTTAAGCGCCGACAAGCGCTTTGTCGTCAAATTTTTTGATACCTCCGCAAAAAAAGAAAGTAGACTTCTTTCGAAACTCGCTTTGGTTGATAAAATTTGGGATTTTTGTGCAGATTTGCTGCAAAATTTTGAAAGCATGTGTATACACCTGGTTGAAAAATTTTGCAGCAAAGATACCAAAAAGCACAATTTTAGCGACCAAATGGAGTTTCGAAAGAAGTCTAGTATTGGCAAAATCAAAAAAATCGTTGCCGGATATCTCATCGCAAAAAGAAGTCCTTTGCAAAATGGAGCCCTTGTCCTCGTTGAACCATCTCCCAATCCCAGGCTTTTTGGAAAATTTGCGACGCTTAAAGATCGCTTTGGGTTTTCTCATACGATAGACCTATCAAAGGTGCCTTTTATTATTCAATACAAAGCGATTCCGACAAGAGTGATGGTGACTGAAGCATTACAAAAAGGCGATGTCGAACAAGCCAAACAAATATTACATAAAATCTTTGCGATGTATCAGGAAGAACACGCGCATGGGATTTATGATAGAGACCACAATTTTATGTACAATACAGGCTTTATCGGCGATAAGCCCGTAAGAATTGACTTAGGGCGCGTTCGCGAGAAAGAGTTGATGAAAGACCCTGAAATTTCAAGACAAGAAATGCAAATTTTATTTAAACGCTTAGAAGGCTGGTTAGAGCGCCATTTCCCAGTATATAGAGATAGAGTATGCTCCGGTGTTTGTTAAACCTAAAAACGGCAGTTGGAGACGCTAAATTGGCACAAGATTCTGAACTGCAGTCACATTTTGATGGGGTGGTCCTTCACCATTTGGGAATGTCCCACCCCATCAAAATGTGACTGCAGTTCAGAATCTTGTGCCAATTTAGCATCTCGAACTGCCGTTTCTAGGTTAAATAATTAGTTTACAAATAATTGCATTAATGATTAAATGAGAATAGAGTGTTGTGTTAATACCGCAGCACGATAGTTATTATTAATAACAATAAACAAGAGGAACTAATTATGAAAAAACTACAAACATTCCTATTATCTTCAGCTCTACTTTTAGGGCTATCCTTCATGCCTCATCTTACAGGTGCGGTTTCTGACAGTACAGTTGCAAAACCTGCAACGGATGTGGTGATCGATGACGCCGGAGCCCCCGTTGACAAAACAATGGATAAAAAAGCAGATCCAACTGTGCAAAAGGCCGTGGATGACAAGGCTATGGGCAAAGTAGTCGCTTTAGCTAAGACCACAGAAGATGATGAAGAAGCTCCTCCTTCAGCATAAACCTAAAAACGGCAGTTGGAGACGCTAACTTGACACAATCTCTTGAACCAGAATCATTTGCAGTGGGGCGGTCCTTCACCAATCGGGAATGTCCCGCCCCACTGCAAAGTGATTCTAATTCAAGATTTTGCGCCAATTTAGCATCTCGAACTGCCGTTTCTAGGATAAAAGCAGCCATGGAGTCGGATGGGAGATCCTTCCCATCCCTCTTAAGGCTTAACTCCCGGCCTATACGGGAAGCCAGCTTTGAGCGGGTTGTCCAGCGGGAACTGAGGCCATATCCAATGTTTCCCCGAGAAAGTAGGACATTGTATAATTGGCATCAAATCGCATGAATGCGTTGTCTTTATATGTAGCGCTTACTCTATCAAGGGGATTGTCCTGGTTTCTCATCCTGTCGAAAAGATCCTTTGCAATCCTTTCTCTTGATTGCCCTGCAAAAGCTCCTTTTTCTTCCTCACTTAAGGCAGCTACTAGTGCTGTCCCTTGCATCAGAAGTGTCAAATAGCCTGTGCAAAAATGAGATAAAACAGCACCCTTCCCATCTCTAAATTTGTCACCTTTAAGAAGATCTGCTGCGGCAAGCGCTGCTTGCCACTGGTACTTGGCGTAGGGCTTTTCGACTTGGCGATGAAAAATACTTGCAAGGATTGCCTTATAAGAAAATTGCGCAACTTCCTTTTTCACCCATTTTTTGAACTCTTTTGAATTCCTATCGAGTTTAATTTGTCTAAAATCAACGGCCGTTTGTTCGGCGTGTTTGGCAAAAAGAGCTTGTATTCTAATATCAACAGGGCAATAGACGTGTATCGATGTGATGACGTTGTCTTTTTGATGGTTTTCAGAAGTGGTCTTTAATCCATTAAAGACAACGTGCGCAAGTAGTAGCTCCCCTTTTTTTTCAGGTTTTACAGCTCCATCATTGATCCCTAAAATCACTTCCCCATGGCATAAATTCACTTTCTCGCGGCTTTTCTTCGTACAAAAAGCATTGGCCCATTCAAAGCCATAGATGAGCTTATGCAGCCAGCCTACATGGCGGCGATCTTCAGTTAACGCAATGGAACCCCTTAAGTCTTTTCGGTGCATTTGATCTAATATGCCTCTATCCTTTGTCAACTCAACTTTTTTAAAGATAATTTTAGCACACGCTTGTGTGGCAGCATCGGTTTGATCTCTTGCAGCTTGCACCGTTTGAAAATGGGGATTATTGACAACCTGAGTGCAATCAGGGTTTGACCTGCGACGCATTACGTTTAAAAATGATGTAGGAGAAAAACGCTCTAATGCTTCTCTTGCTGCAGCTTTTGCAGCTGCCCTTGGGCTATCTGGTAAATGCCTTCTTAAACTCTCTTTAGAAGGCAGCCTTCCCATCACATCTTGAAACCCTTGATGAAATCCAAGATTGAATCTTTCAATAAATTTAACTGCCATATCGCACCTACCTTTCAGATAAAGAAAGCGTAATTATAAACTAAACAAACATTTAAATCAAGCAAAAAAATGATATTATTTTATTATTATATCAAATTCGAGTTTAGTTGAGCTGAGATCTTTATGGCAAATCGCATGCATGCCCATATCATTGCCAATATCGACAAACAGTTGCCGATCATCTAAATACACGACCTGATTTGGCATCACTTGGCAAAGTTCAAGTGCCATGTCAAAAATACGTCTTGCCGGCTTTCGCACACCGATAAAACAAGAGACGACGAAAAAATCGCCGATTTCATTGAGTTGAAATGACTTCATTCGGTGCTCGGTAATCTCTTTACCTTCGTTGCTAAGCATCACGACTTTTAGCCCATGATCTGCTTTTATCTTTTTCACCCACTCAAGCATCTCGGGATAAGCTTGAGACTGCTCAAATACAAACGCCTTAAACGCCTCTAAAGAAAAGGACCTGGGTTGAAAAAAAACTGCAAACTTTAGATATTCATCTAATGTAATATTGCCAACTTCATAATCGCTAAACATCATACTATGGCGCGAGTTAAATTCTTCTAAATCAAAGCCAAATTGCAATGCGGCCTTCTTTCTGCTCCCGCGATCCCAGCCGTTCGTTAAAATAACTCCACCAATATCGCAAAAGAGTGTGGTGATCGCTTGTTTTTTCATCTTTTATTGCCCTCTTCTATTTTTTTTTTGGCATACATTGCGGCACCAATTACTCCAGCTGAATTGCCTAAGCTTGCGGCCATTATTTTTAAGTTTCTCGTCGATATTTTTAGGGATTTCTTCAGCACTCCCTGATGAACAGCTTCTATAAGTTCTGAATTTCCCACACAAATGCTGCCCCCTAAAATAAGCCTTTCGGGATTGAAGATATTTACAAGACCTGAAGTTCCCGCAATTAAGGCAAGAGTCAGCTCTTCTACAACTTGTTTGGCTAAGGCTGCCCCACATCGATATGCTTCAAATACATGCTTAGTCGTGAGTGCATCAACCTTGCCATCGACTAGTTTTAGAATGTCTTGCCCATCTGACATGTTTTGCCTGATCAATTCTTTGGCTCTTTTTGCAATGGCCCAGCCTCCTGCAAACGCTTCAAAACACCCAGTATTGCCACATGTGCACTTGGGTCCTTGTAAATCGATCGTAAAGTGCCCAATTTCAGCAGCTGCATTCGTATCCCCTTCAAGTAGCATCGAATCGCTGACTACTCCCCCTCCAATTCCCGTTCCGACAAAAACGCAGAGAATATCTTTGGATCCTTTGCCTGCCCCGACTACCCACTCTCCAAAGGCCGCGGCACGCACATCATTTAACACGTAAACCGGTAGCTGCATCTCTTTTGCGACCATCTCTTGCAAGGGGAAATTTTGCCATCCCAGATTAGTCGAAAAAAAGACCGCTCCCGTTTGCTTTTCGATCTGCCCAGCCATCCCAATGCCGACACCTAAAAATTGGCAAGACGGCTCTTTTTCTTTAATGCGGTTAACCGCAGCGATAACATCTGCGACGATGGCAAGGGGTCCATCACTTACGCGCGTCTTAATAATTTCTTGGTGATATAGTGTGCCTTCTTGATCAAGAGCACCAAACGCAATCTTAGTGCCCCCAAGATCAACGCCAACTGTCAATAATTTATTTGTCATAAAAATATATAAAAGGTTATTTGCTTTGAAAGGCAGAATTTCATATTCTCATAGAAAAGTCAACCATTAAATGGTAAAATGAGCGATACTCAATTTTTTATTCTGTCGACATTAACGGGAAACCATCCACTTGATGTGTCCATAAGGATGATCAAATGCCTCATGGAACATGAGGCGTTTGCAAAGATTCCAAAGTGGTTTGCCGCCCCTTTCTCGCAAATCTCCTTATTAAGAAAAGAATTCCAGCAAGAGCCGTCCGTCATCATCGGGGCAAACCAGATGTTAAGCTTAACTGGATTTAGCAAAGACATAGCAGGGAAGATGCTAGCAGAGGCAAAAGCCCATTTTGCTTTAATTCCACCAGATATTGATAAGATCAATTGCGCGCTTGCAGAAAGCATTACACCAATTGTTTGCTTTAACCTAGATCCGGCAGTTCGAGATGGCAAATTAATGCAAGATCTTGAGTTAGAATCACTTTGCAATGGGGTGGGACATTCCCAAATGGTGAAGGACCACCCCATTGCAAATGATTCTGGTTCAAGAGATTGCGTTAAGTTGCCGTCTCCAACTGCCGGATCTAGGTTTAAAGATTTAAGCTCAATGAAGGGTATAGCAGAGGCGCTTGACAAAGAAAAATTGCAAAAGCTGTATCTCCTTTTCGACTCAGGGGCGATTAATCGAGGAATAACAAAGTTAGGCATGGCAGATTTAGAAATGGCGGTTAAAGACGATGCTTACATTCCATTTCAAGAAGCCTTGAAAGACGCGTTTACTCCTGATATGCAAGAGGCTGTGCGGGCAATTTACCCAATATCCAATGCGATGGGCCTTTATACATCTAGTTTTCATCCTTTGATAGAAAAAGCTGCGGGCTACTCATTTGGAGCTCTCACAATGCCTTTTGATAAATGATCCTAGAAACGGCAGTTCGAGATGCTAAATTGGCGCAAGATCTTGAATTAGAATCACTTTGCAATGGGGTGGGACATTCCCAAATGGTGAAGGACCACCCCATTGCAAATGATTCTGGTTCAAGAGATTGTGTCAAGTTAGCGTCTCCAACTGCCGTTTCTAGGATGATATTGAGACTTAAAGCTTGCATAGCACTTCTTCTGTTAAGCAGTTGTTGCGACTCTCTTCTTTTTGTCCACACAGATTACGTCAATGAAGAGAGCCTAGCAAGCTTTGTCATTAAAACGCCCGATCCCCTTTTGGACAATCCTCCAATTGGTCAAAGGGTGATCATCGGGTGGTCTCTCCCTCACCATTTCATGCAAATCCAAGACTTGCATCTTAAAATCACAGTGCACCATCGCAATCGAGAGGAAATTTACCTTGAGTATCCGGTGAAACAGCGCAAAGATTACTATATCTATTCGTTGCTAAATGAGGAATATGTGGCCGCAAAAGGGATCTTAACCTACAAAGTCGATCTTTATGGCGATGGAATTGCCCTTGAAGAGTGGCGCCACCAGATGTGGTCAGAACTGATTCACATCCAAAATGACTGTCCAATAGAAGAACAGATCCATTAAACCTCTTGCATAATTCACCCTTTGCCTTTGCTTTGTCCTGAGGAGTTATAATAGACTTAATAGAGCAAGGGCGCCAAATGCGCAGCAGATTATTCCGCCACAGATGCTAACAAAGCGAAGAGGCGGTTTTGTGCATCTCTTTGTAAAAAAACAAGTCCCTTCTATCAATGCAAGCCACCAACATAATGAGCCGGCAAATATACTGAAAAGAAACACCAGCATTGAAGAAATATTTACCGCCAAAAGATTATCGACATAAAAATCAAGCGCTGTAAAAAGAGCTATATAGGTAAAAATAGTCGTAGGACTTGCAATTGTCAAAAAAAGGGTAGTGACAAAATTTTTAAATAGATGTTTATGCTGAACGATATCTTTATGTTTGTGATCTAAAGTCTCTTTCGTCTTACTGATCAACATCTTAAAGCCGATCATAAGAAGTAAAACACCTCCAAGCCATTGAATCAGAAAAAAGCTCTCGGCAAGACTATCAATCGTCATAAAGAGGCCAAATGCTGCCACAAGACCGTAAATAACCTCGCCGATACTAGCTCCAAGACCTGTCATAAATCCAACAATGCGTCCATGCAACATAGTTTTATGAATGCAAAGGACATCGATTGGCCCAACGCCTCCGACAGTAAAGCCGATTAAAAGCCCTTTCATCATTAATGCATATTCCACAGCAGGCTCCCATTAATCTTAGTCATGATCTTGATCTTAATCTGCTCTACTTCACACGTTTGTCTCTTGAGTTAGCTCGTATCAATCCGATTCAACATCGAAGCAATCTGATACAGTTGATAGATAAAAGAAAAGCAGATTAAGATCAAGATCAAGATCGAGATTAAGATGAAAATTTGTTGTTTCCTTGCCCGAGTTTACGAGTTATGGGCCGCCCCCTATTTTCATTTCGCTCGTTTGCTATAAAAAATTATTTACTTAAACCGAAATTATGATAATACTGCGGTTTAATCTAAACTTAAATTTAAGGAAATCCCCATGACACGCAATTTACTTCTATCTGCCTTTACCCTGCTTTCTGCTACTTTACATGCAGAGACACAAGTGCTTGCCCTTTCAGGCAGTCTGCGCGCTGATTCTACGAATAAAAAGCTATTGCAAGAAGCAGTTAGCATTGCAAAGCAAATGGGCGCAACAGTAAAAGTGATCGACCTTAAAGACTTCCCAATGCCCCTTTACGATGGCGACCTTGAAAAGTCGCAAGGACTGCCCGAAAATGCCAAACGCTTAAAACAGATGATGATAGAGGCAAAGGCAATCCTCATCTCCTCACCTGAATATAACGGCTCGATCTCTGGGGTTTTAAAAAACACCATCGATTGGACCACGAGAACATCTGATGGACAAGGAACAAGGGATGCCTATAAGGGGAAAAAATTTGCCATCATGAGCACATCACCTGGACCATCCGGTGGAGCCAATAGCCTTGCCCACTTAAGGCACATCATCACCCATATTGGAGGCATCGTCGTGACAACGCAACTTGCGCTTCCAAATGGCTATACAGCTTTTGATCAAGACGGTCTTACAAACCTTGAGGCAAAAGAGACGCTTAAAAAAGAAGTAAAAGAGCTGCTTGCCTCATAGAAAAAAGAAGTCTAATAAGGGAGTCTCATGCCACTTTCTCATCTTCATTCTATTTCTTTAATAGGTCTTGAGGCCTTGCTTGTGGAAGTTGAAGTCGATGTGGCACCCGGTAAAGAAAAGACATCCTTTGTGATCGTGGGTCTGCCCGATAATGCGGTAAGAGAATCAAAAGATCGAGTGATGACGGCAGTTAAAAATAGTGGCTTTAATCCGTTTGGAACAGCGAGCACTGTCAACCTAGCCCCCGGCGATTTAAAGAAAGAGGGGGTACTTTACGATTTACCGATTGCCCTAGGCCTTGTTGCAGCGCTTGATCCCATTCCAACAAAGGCAATGGGCGAATACCTTTACGTAGGAGAACTTGGCTTAAGTGGCGAGCTAAGACCCATACAAGGAGCTTTAGCTGCGGCAATGCTCGCTAAAGAAATTGGGAAAAAGGGAATCATCCTTCCTTTTGCTAATGCCAAAGAAGCTGCGGCATTAAACGGAATCGATGTCATTGGGGCAAGGCACTTAAAAGAGGTTATCGCGTTTTTAAAAGACCCCTCCACGATCCAAGCTACCTCTAATAAGCTCTCTTGCGACCTTTTTATCCAAGCTCCCCTTTTAATTGATTTTGCAGATATCAAGGGGCAATCTCAAATTAAAAGAGCCATGGAAATTACGGCAGCTGGCAACCACAATATTGTCTTATCGGGGCCTCCTGGTTCTGGCAAGACAATGCTTGCCAAAGCTTTAGGTGGCATCATGCCGGAGTTAACTCTTGAAGAAGCTTTAGAAGTCACAAAAATCCACTCAATCAGCGGCCTTCTTAAAGAGGGACAGCACCTCATCACCACGCGCCCCTTTCGCTCGCCCCATCATACGGTAAGCTATGCGGGGCTTATCGGCGGCGGCGCCTATCCAAGACCTGGAGAGGTCTCTTTAGCTCATTGCGGCATCTTATTTCTCGATGAGCTGCCAGAATTTTCAAGAAGTGTCCTTGAAGTATTAAGACAGCCCCTAGAAGATCGAAAAGTGACGATCAGTAGAGCGCAAGGCAACTTCACCTTCCCTTCCGACTTTATCTGCATTGCCGCGATGAACCCATGCCCCTGCGGCTACTTAGGCCATCCCGATAAGCCTTGTAAAGACTCAGGGCTACAGATCGAAAAATACCGAGGGAAAATTTCCGGGCCCCTTTGGGATCGGATCGACATGCACATCGAAGTGCCGGCGCTGCGCTATGCAGATATCATTAAAGAAAAAAGCAGTGAAAATTCTCTTGCTATCAGAGAGCGCGTGAAGCTTGCGCGCACAAGGCAACATAAGCGCTTTGGCAAAATCAAAAGCAACTCTCAAATGAGCAGCAAAGACCTAAAAGAATACTGCGCTCTTTCTTCTGATTGCCAAGAGATTTTAGGACAAGCGATGGATGTCATGGGGCTTTCTGCTAGGGCGTGCGATCGCTTAATTCGCGTCTCAATGACAATTGCCGATTTGGCACATTCACCCAAAATCTTAAAAGAGCACCTCATGGAGGCCTTAGGGTATCGATAACTATGAGCAGTCAACCATCTAATTTTCCTCCTTCTGATTTACACAGCAGCTTACAAAAGCTAATTGCAAGAACCGAACGCTTAAGCATTCAGTTTGAACAACCTCCAAATATCTCTCCAATTCTTAATTTTTTGGGAAGGCACGTTAAGGAATTGAGCACAAACGAGGTGCCATTGCTTGAACAAGTGCAAGAAATATTTCAAAAGGCCTCTCAAACCATGAATAAAGGGATCACAAGTGTAGAAGTTCTTGAAGATGGTCTTGACCCAGGTGAAGCCCTTAAATATTACCTCGATCTAGCATCTCGTAAGTTACCATGCGAAAACGCAAAATTCATGCGCCTCTCATATGACGACGTCGTCCTGCTTGTCTCAATCGACACTTATGAGGCACTGAGCAAATATAGACCTGATGACCTTTTCTCCCACTCAAGTGTTTTCTCTCCAAAGTACACTTGCCTTTTGCAAAATATAGAAAAGATCGAAGACGCCACAAAGAAATATCAAACGCGTTTAGCCCTTGCCAAAAAGATTGCAAGTAAAGATTTACTTTCACCCAAACATTTGAAAGCATTATCCATTACAGATCAAAATGACATTGTAGATCTTGTTAAAGTTGCAATTGAGCTCTCTTCTTGCTTTAGCTTTAATACGGCAGCTAGCCTAATATGTAAAGAGATCGTCCATGATCCATTTTTGCGTTTGGAAATGGCAAAAAGACTTGTGCAAATCAACCCTAATTGTCGCCTCTCCACACAGGTTAAGAAATTAGGCTTAGATTGTGACATGCTTTTTCAGCTATCCCTTGTATGTGCTGAATATAACCCTCAAGGGATGATTTGCGATGTCGACATTTTTGATTTACGCAAGGAGTACACCATTGTCCTATTGGAAATGTTGGCAAGATATGATGGCTTGCTTGTCGCAAAAGAGTTTAAACGTAAAACGATTCAAGATGTGGATGCAAGAGCTGTTTTAGCGGTTACCTGCATCACTTCCAATGTCAACGCAGCCGATTATTTAAAACTCTTTCAATTAAACGAAGAAGGATTAGTCAATGCGATCATGTCAGTAGCCAAGCAAAACATGCCAAAAGCTGCAAAGCTCTGTGACCAGTTTAATACCTCTTCTCAGCATCGCTATTATATTGTTAATGAATGTTTTACAGAGAAAAAAGCGCAGATTCTTCCATTCATCGATGATTTTCATTTAGATCTAAAACTGGGTGAAGATCTCAAAACGCGTTGTCAATCTATTGAGATGGAAAGTCCACATCACACTCTTGAGTCCTCTCAAATGGATGAAAGCCCTATTGTCATTGAAGAAGGGGCGACTCTACAAAGCACCTTGCAACAGCTACCCACAAAGTGCAGGCAACAGTTGATAACACCTTGGCAAGTGCTGGCATTTTTAGCTAAGCATGTACAGTATTTAACTAAAGAAGACATTCTCTCCTTACAAAATTTAAAAAAAGAGTTTCAAACATTGCCAGATATTGCCCACGCTATTCATTACTATGTCACAGCAGCTGGAGTATTAGAGCTCTCCTTTGAAGAGGATCAACTTCTCATCCCTATTTTGGATCAGGATAAGATGTACGGTAGCCTGCACGCTGCAAATCCAAGTAAGAGCCAACGGTCGATATCGGTCAATGACTGCATTCCATTGATTCAAATAATTAATAAAAAATATAATGGGACAAGTGATTTAAAAAACGCCCGTATGGCACTTGCCAAATTCTTTATGTCGCAAGCTATCTACGATCATACTACAAGTGAAAATAAGGCTTTAAGAGTCGCTATGACTTGCTTGTCAAAAGTAAAAGCACTGCTTCACGATGACTTTGATGGAGTAAGAGGCCTGCGCGATTGCCGCCCGAAGTTATTAGAAGCTTTAGAAATTACTGCTGAAGAAGATTACATCACATTACTCTCTCACAATGCAAACGCAAGGTTTTTAAATAGCTGCAACCCTTCGCTATTTCTCACTTTGCCGATTCAGGAAAGGCAAGCGCGCGTGCAGATTGCAAAAAAATATGCCCAAAATGCATATGTCACTCAATCAGAGCATGAGGAGACAACTATCGCTATTGGCAAAACGTTATTAGAAGATGATGTACACGCGCTGCAGCATTTCCCAACGCCCCCACTTGAACTATTAATACTTGCTGCCAAAAAAGATCTTGGATACACCATACCCAATTTTAAAAAACACTACAAAGGCGAAAATCTTTTTACCTTTTTACAAGTTTGTAAAAAGCATCAACCACAAGAGACTGCGCGCTACTTACACCTCTTTGGAATTACTGTTAAGAAAACGGACCAAGAGCAAATCATTGAGTTGCTTGAGGGGGCTTTCGATGATATTGACAAAAATAATTGGGCAAACGAATTTATCGACATTCACTTAAGCGACCTTTCTGCAGAAGAGAAAAGAAATCGGCTTGATGACATATTCGCGCCATACGCGGTAATTTGAATATGACTACTTTTCTCTTTAGGCAAAAAGCTGTGCTTATTCCCCTTTTGCTCCTTTGCATCATCACGCCATTTACGCAAAAATGGGATTTAAAAATTTCCCACCACTACTATATTCCTGGACAGGGAATCGATGGAAAGGGATTTAACTCCCCCTATCCATTTACACTTCTTTATACCTTTGGCACACTTCCCGCGCTCCTTACCTTTTTTCTTTCGTTCATTATTTTGATCTTTTCCTGCTTCTCCTTAAACTGGGAAAAATGGAAAAAGCCGACTCTTCTTTTAGTACTCTCTTTTAGCATAGGCTCAGGATTAATGACCCATGCCATTTTTAAAGACCATTGGGGGCGACCTCGTCCAAAACAACTTAAAGAATTTGGCGGAACACAAGACTTTCGCCCCTACTACCTTCCCAATATTTTTAATCAAGAGCCCTCAAAATCATTCCCTTCCGGGCATGCGACGATGGGATTTTACTTTTTTTCCCTTGCCCTTGTCGGCAAAAGACTGCATCTTAAGTGGCTGTTTTGGGCGGGACTGATCATATCCTTTGGTCTTGGAGGCATTCTCTCCTGGACAAGGATTATTCAGGGAGCCCATTTTCTCACAGACACCTTAATTTCCGCCTTAATCATGTGGTGCTCTGCTTATTATTGCGATCGATGCCTTTATGCAAGAAAGAGCTCTAATCAATGAAAGGGCTCACAAAAAAACAACGCGAAATTGTAGATTATATCGAACAATTCATAGCCGCCCATCGCTACGCTCCAAGTTATCGCGAAATTTCATCCCATTTTGGATTTCGCTCTATCGCCTCTGCCTTTAAACATGTCACTTGCCTAAAGCAAAAAGGGGTGATTACCAAAGATGGAAAAACCCCTCGTTCTATTGCCATTGCAAAAGATTCCCCATCCCCTCAAATTGATCTGCATAGGAAAGTGTCTATTCCTTTAATAGGCACAATCTCTGGAAAAGACCTTATTCACACATATTCTGAAACGGAAGAGCTCTCTATCCCCACATCCATACTTCACTATAACGAAAAAATCTATGCACTTAAAGTACAAGATAATTCCTTTAATGAGGAGCTCATCGGACAAGGAGATCTTTTGATGATCGAATCAAGACAAAATCCAGCTGTTGGGGAGGTTGTAATTGCGATGGTGGCTTTAACCGGTATCATGATCAAGAAATATTTTACCGAAAATGACAAGACAACTTTATGCGGATGCTACCAAGATCATCTTCCGATTGTTTTAAACCGAGAAGACGTCAAAATTCATGGTATTTTGATCGGCATCATACGAAAGTACTAATTATACCGGCGTTTTACGTTAGTCATAAAATACCTCGATCTTTTTGGATATTGTTCTCATTTTTTTGTTCTTGAAAGAGGAGAGTATACTGAAAACTTTAATTACGCAAGAGGTCTATTGCGTCGACTTAATCGCAATGCAGAGATAGTCATATACTCGTTCTAGTTGAAAGCTGGAAAATTTGACTTTGGAGGCGGCGCAAGTTTTTTGTCTGGAGCGAGCGACCATTGCCGGACGACAAGGCGTGAGCGAAGACAAAAAAATCGCAGCCAAGCCGAGTGTGGTATCATTCACTCTCCAAAGTTTTCCTCGTCCTCTAATACACTTTCGCTTTCGATGATATCGGTTGGGTCCGGCTCATACTCTTCTAATGTCTTCGATTTATGCCCGAAGATGATGCGCATTAAGAAAAACACAAGACTTACACAAATGTATCCCCAAAATGACAAGAAAAACACAACGGCAAAATAGCTAATCAGTCCATACAATAAAAGGACAGCGGATACGACAAACAAAAAAACCATTCTAAAACTAGCAACTCGGATGTGAAGGTTTTTTTGGCTGGGGAATTTTAAACGGCTGACCATCAAATAGCCAACTACCACTAGCATAGCGATCAAAATCCAGCTCTCAAATGCCTTACTCAAAGTAAATAATGATTTTAACTCTGGCGAATAAAAGACTAAAGTAGCAGAGACAATGGCTCCGGCAGCTGCTGGAATGGGGAGGCCTGTAAAATTTTTTTTGTGATCCTTTAATAAATCCGGATTTTCTTGCGCTTGTTTTGCCTGAACACTAAAGCGCGCAAGGCGCAAAACGCCACACACCGAATAGATCATGGCAGCTGATATTAAGAAAAATGAAATTTCTGTTTTAGGTTCAGCAGAAAGACTCTTAATCACCACAATACTTGGGCATACACCAAAAGTAATGGCGTCGGATAAAGAATCAAAAATCCCCCCAAAATAACTTTCCGCTTTAATGGCGCGGGCAACGGCCCCATCTAATGCATCGGCAAGGCATGCCAAAAGCAACACTCCAGCTACTGTAAGCGCGCCATTGTAGTCTAATGTCCCATTGGGAACCATTGCCATTTTAAAAATCACAAAAAGACCGCAAGAAAGACCAAATGCCGTAATCACATTGGGAAGGACATGGATGTGCTTGGGTCTTTTTTTAATGATTTTCATGGTTGCATGTGGGGGTTAAACATGGATTAAATAGCTGATAATCGTAAGTTTCAATCATCTCTTGATAAAGGGTAAGATCTTCGCCAAAGAAATCAGAGGCAACACCTCTTGCAAGCCTTGCAGCGCCAATGCCAATGCTCGAAATATCTCCGCTGATAACGCCATGACTTAAAAAAGCCCCGTAATTAAAGCAATAGATGTCTTTTAAAAATGGGGCAGACCCCTTTTCTTTTTCAATATATTGAAAATGGGGTCCTAAAAATGGGAAAAAGGCCATTTCAGAATGCTTGATGAAAAAATCTTTTTCCATTTCAGGGCATAGGCGATCTTTCCAAAAAAGGATAAGATCTTTAAAATCAATCAGTTCTTCTCTTTTTGATGGATCAACCTCATACCCTGTTCCAAGAACGATAAAATCAGCGGAAAAATCGCCTTGCGAGGTGTGTAGAATCACTTTATCGTCTTTTTCTTCTACCTTGTGCACGTCAACTTGATAGTGGATAGTAAAATTTTTGGACCTACTCACCCTTTCATATGAGGCTTTTGGCGGTGGAATCCCCGCTTGAAGAGCTACCTTAAGAAGATCACAACGGCTTTTGTCTTTTAATGCAAAAAAACCGTGCGCAATGCCTGGGAAATTGAAATGGGAAAATTTATTGACAAGCGGTAAAGAGTGCCTTCTAAGAAGCATCTGCACTTTTTTGGCGCCACTTTCAATGGCAACAGCTGCTGCATCAAAGGCGGATGCACCAGCTCCAATGATCACCACATCTTTTTCGTAAAAAGTATTACAACAAAAACACTCTCCTGTATGCGCAAAAAACCGCTTTGAAACCCCTTCCATAAATGAAGGAATCAACTGTCCTCCGGAGCCCTCTCTTCCTGTTGCGAGAATCACTTTTCTTGTCTTTATCACTTTTTTTGCCTTGACAAAAGTGACGATGCTCGAGCTTTCAAACTCCAACACTAAGTGTCCGGTAGATGGGCGAATTTTTTTTAACTTGACCTCGTTGCTGACCTGAAGACCCAATACCTTGCGGTACCAGCATAAATACTCATGCCAAATGTGCGTAGGGATTTCGTTAAGAGTGTCCCACTCTTCTTGGCAATACGTCTTTTCAAACCAGGTGCGAAATGTTAAATTAGAAAAGCCACATGCAGGGCCTAAGACAGCCTTGCCAGAGCGCAAATAGTTCATGCGCGCGCATGTGACCCATGGCCCTTCTCGCCCAGCCTCATTCTGGTCAAAGAGGCATATCTTTTGAATGCCCTCTCGTTGCAGGGCAAAAGCTGCTGTCATCCCTGCCATTCCGCCGCCCACAATGGCCACGTCGAGCACGTCTTCAGATTCGGAGTTAAGTAACCACTCATCTGCTGGCTCATTGAGATAAAAAAAATCGCGATGGATCTGTTTCTCAAGTTCTTGTAACTGAGCATTATGGGCAAAAACAGCCGAATTGCAGAACAAGAAAAAGATAACAAAACGCATTCTAAACTTCGTTTTCAAATTTGTAGTCGATGTGCGCATCATCCAATTCGTCATCAAAATCGCCTTCGATCTCATTTTCTAAATCCTGATTTTCTTCTTCATCATGATCATGGTGGGATTTTGAATGATTGATGCCTTTTTCCTCTTTACGTCTATCCGCTAAATCTCTTAATGGCTTGCCATCTTCATTTTGACGTTTCTTCCCTCTAAGATAAAGGCGTATAGGAAGCCCTGAGAAAGCGTAGACTTCCCTAAATTGATTGTAAAGATATTTTTTGTAAGTCTCTGTCATGAGATTTGGGAAATTGACAAAAAGAACAAATGTTGGCGGTAAAATCCCCACTTGGGCCATATAGTAGATCCGAAGACGTTTACCTTGAAGCATTGGCGGGTGATTTTTTTGTAAAGCGAGACCTACAAACTTATTGAGTTGATGGGTAGTGATTCTCTTCTTAGAATCTTCTGCCACAGCTTGCACATATTTAAAGATCTCATCGACATTTCGCCCTGTTTTGGCCGACATGAAAACTTTTGGGCAATGCAACAAAAATGGCACTTCATCTTCTATCCCTTTTAGGCAATGCTCCATTCTAAACCCCTTGACAAGGTCCCATTTATTAAACAGCAAGATACATCCTTTGCCGGCTTCTTCGATCATGTTGGCAATTTTTTTCTCTTCGCGAGTAATTCCTTGCATTGCATCGAGCATCAAAAGACAAATATCTGCTCTTTCTATCGCTCTTTGAGTGCGGATAGCTGCAAATTTATCTACAACCTCATGCTCTGCGTGCTTGCGCCTAATTCCGGCCGTATCGATCAAATTATATAAAACGCCTTCATGTTCAAAGGGGACATCGACGCTATCTCTTGTTGTTCCAGGAATTGGGCTTACGATACATCGATCTGTGTCTAATAAGTAATTCACAAGGGAGGATTTTCCTACATTAGGTCTTCCCACTATTGCAAGACCTATTGATTTATTTTCAATATCGCTTGGAACATATTTTGGAAGTGTTTCAAAGGCTGCCTCCAAAAGCTCTGCAATATGCCACCCTTGGGCTGCAGAGACAGGAATCATCTTAGAGATGCCAAGGGATTGAAATTCAAACATCATATGGCGCTGCGAAAGATCATCGATTTTATTGACAGCAAGGCAAAGGGGTTTATTCGTCCTAAGAAGGATTTGTGCAATCTCCTTATCCAAAAGTGTTAAACCAACTCTTGAATCGACAACTAAAATGAGGCTATCTGCCTCTTCAATCGCAATTTCCGCTTGTCTCTTAATGTGTTCATTAAATAGCTCTTTTGATCTCGCATCGATCCCTCCCGTATCTATCAATTGAAAAGGGGTGCCGAAAAAATCGGCGTCGGCATAAATACGATCGCGCGTGATCCCCTCTGCTTCATCGACGATTGCGATATTTTTTTTGCATATCCGATTAAAAAGAGCCGATTTTCCCACATTGGGTCTACCAACAATTGCAATTTGAAGTAATTTAGACATTTAATTTGATCTCAATTTTTGTTAGTTTTTCTGTTACACCTTGCATTTCTTCATCAGGCGTCTTTTTATCCAAAGCAGGATCTCCTAATAGTACATGCGCCCTTTTCATAGCTTTTAAGATATGAAGATGGGGATGTTTTTCATCGAAAATAAAAAGGTTGCGTTTTCCTATCAACTGCACAAGCCCTGAGTCGCTTAGAACATCCCATATTTGCTGCGTCATGCCCGATGCAATCAAAAACCTTCCCGATGCATTTAAATAATCGTAGAGTTGCTGCATTGCAAGGCATGCCGTTGCATCGATGTCTCTTGCATTTTTTAGCTGTAAAATAATCACTTTAGTACTTGTATCATCTTGTGCAATTGCCTTAAGAGTCGTTTGAAAAATATCTGCTGCTCCAAAAAAAAGCTCACCTTCTACTTTGATGATGCGGATTGTTCTATGTTCGTGAAGCCTTGCGTGATCTAGGTTTACAAGCTCTCCTGTTGGGTCGATTTCGTACTCAACTAATTGCGGGGTTGCAGACTTTTGCAAATAAAGGGTAATGGAAAGCGCAACACCGATATAAAAGGCGATATCTAAACTAAAAAACAAGCAAGACGATAGCGTTGCGATCAAGACAAAAGCGTCGTAATTGGTCGCTTTAAGGCAAAGGAAAAACTGCCGTGGATTAATGATCGTAAGGGCTGTGACAAGCAATAAAGCAGAAAGCGCTGCAAGTGGGATATGCATAATGAAGAAATTAAAATAATAAAGAAATCCACCGACGAAGGTGGCGTTCAATATGGCTGCAAACCTAGTTTTTGCGCCCAATGAAAATATCAAAGAACTCCTCGATAGGCTCCCAGAAACCGGCATACCCGCAATAAAAGATGAGCATATATTGCCAAGGCCAAGACCAAAGATCTCTTGATTGACAGAAAGCCTTTGTCCCGTATTAGCGGCAATCGTTTTTCCAACAGATGAGGTTTCCATTACACTTAAGAGTGCAATTGCAAACGAGACGGGGAGCAAATGGTTCATCAACCCAAAATCAAAATAGGGAAAAGATACAGTCGGAATGATTGTCTGTATTCCCCCGCTGTCTTTGACAAGCAACACCCCATCCATATTCAAGTCAAAAAGGCCACCACTCCCAAATCCCATAGTGCCAAACCAGAAAGTGCCGTAATCGGTGAGAAAATGGACTCCACAGGCAATCAATATAATCATGGCAAGAGACGCCGGGACGTAGCGGTTGACCTTTTTAAAGAAAAGAAGCGACACTAAACTCACAACACCTACTCCAAAGGTTGGACCATGCAACTCAGTAAAGTGAGTGAGCAAATAGATAAGCTTTGCAAAAATCGACTGATCAGCTTTAAGCGATGCAACCCCAAAAAACGTAAAAAGTTGATTGACCATCATCGCAATTGCAGTCCCTGATACATAACCCACGACAACAGAGTGGCTGACAAATTGGGTCAGCCTTCCCAGTTTACACCAGGCGGCAACAACTTGTATTAAACCTGTGAGAAAGGCAAGCTGCGTCAATATTTGCAAAGAGGCAACTTCCCTTTCAATCCCCTCCACTCCCCTATAATAGCTATAGAGAATATCTGCTGTTCCCGACTGCACTAAAATCGCAATGGCATTACTTGGACCCACCACGACATGCTTTGATGAGCCAAAGGTTGCTGCAATCATCGATGAGTAGATCGCTGCAAAAAGACCTGAACTTAAAGGCAATCCGGCCAAAAGTGCATAGGCCATGGCCTGTGGCAGCGTCAAAAGGGCAACGGAAATGGCGGCTTTCGCATCCTTTTTTAGGGTAGCAAAAGAATAATGGGACAGCTCATCCTTGCAAGGAAAAAAGGAAACATCGTCTGCGTGGTGTTGCGCTGTATACGTCATAAAAATTATAAATCGTGAATGGACTAATTTTAGTCCAAAAAAAATAATAATACCACAATTAGGCATTGTTTAAAAGAATAATAAGCAATTAAAACCGAAAACTTCGTGAAATTCTGTTATTCGTTCAAATAGTGATAAATGGCAAAGTCCTTATTTTCTTGAACTTTTTTTCGTGGCCAATCCCGAATGAGTGATAACGGAAGAAAAACATCGCCTTCGTAGGACTGTTTTAATTCGGTTAAAACTAATTCCTTAATGAGATTTGATTGTAAGAATAGGGTGTAGATCTGTGCTCCACCGCTTATGTAGACATCCTTGCCTTCTGAAAGACATTTTAAGCTAAGGAAATCTTGCAAAGAATTCACAATGATGACATTAGACTTCTTTTGAAACTCCATTTGGTGCTGACGGCTGAATACAATGACGAGGCGCTCTTTACAATATTTTTTTGGGAAAGTGAGATAAGAGCGAAATCCCATTACAATAATATGATTGCATGTTGTCTTAGCAAAATGTTGTAAATCTTCCGGATAGTGCCAAGGTAGCCTTCCAGACTTTCCCAAAACCCCTTTAGGATCGCAAGCGGCAATCGCATAAAATCTTTTTACATTCATGGCTTAAATTTCTATAGAGGCTGACAAGAAACCTCCGGGGGGATTTTTTTTCAGTCTCTAAAGACCCAATCCCCGTTTTTCAATAAAGGGGCATACAAGTCTTCTTCCATCGGAATAGATAGCGCATTGACTTCTTCTATAGTCGGAGGCTCATCTTGAAATTCGATTTTAGGTGCATTGGAAACCCTCGCAAATGGCGTCTGCTCATTTCCTTCCCCCATGCAAAACACAGCAGCAACTGCCAATGCATCTAGGATATTGATCATGGTGACGCGTAAAGGGACATCAAAACAGTCCGGTTTTCCGATGTAGCTGTACAATGGTTTAAAGCCGCACCATCCCAATCCAATTCCAATGACACCTCGGCGCATTGGAGTCGTATGACTATCTGTGATGATCACCCCAAGGGCTTTAATTTTATCGCGGCATCGAATATGTTCCCAAATTTTTTTTGCCGATTCTTGGATATTTTCTGGATATAAGATATACATCCCATTCCCATTCGATTCGTCAATTCCTGCCGAGGGAATTAGAATATTATTTTTAATTGTGAGTTCAATGCCATAACGAGAAGGCTCTTTTCCCATGTTTAAATAGGCATCTGCCGACTCTTTAACTAGCTGCTCTTTAGAAATACCAAGGTCTTTGGCAACTACTTTCCCTTCGCAAAGGCTAATGATCTTTGATGTCACCACCAAAAACTCCCTCTCTTGCATAGGGGGAACGTAAGTATCGATAATTGTGAATAAAGAATCATTAGGCAAAATTCGATGTGTTTTAAGGGGGATGACCTTCATTTATACCTATACATGCCCAATTCTTCTACATCCACTTTCTTAAGCGGCAATGAATTGATCAAGCTCTCTTTTAGCCTCTTGCTTAGCCTCTGCCTCTTGCTCGCTTAATTGGGCGTAGATGTCTGCAGTTGCCACTACAATCTGTCTATTTACCTCTTCGCAACGATTCATATCACACGCAACTTTTTGCTTATCTGCCTCAATACGCATCAGTGCTGTATGTCCTTCGATATGGGAGAGTGCCAACTCATTTATTACGCTCTTGTGTTTCTCTTGGATATCTTTATATGCACGCTCGAAAGCTTCCTTCTCTTCAGCTGTCATATTAGACAAGCCCTCCTCTATCTTAAGATCTTCTGCACCGATCTGTTCTATTATAGCGAGATAGTCAGGGTCGTTGTTTAAATTTGCATGATAGTGCTGAAGATCCTCTTGCAGCTTCTTTTCAATTTGTGCTTTATAATTTTCCTTGATTACATTCTTTTTTTGTTTGGCATTAGCATCTGCAGTCATCTTAAGCTGATCTAACCTTTTTGTTAACTCAGCAGCAATTGTGTCTTCCTTTTGCGCGATCCGCAAATTTCGCTCTGCTTCTTTAACCCTCTTCGCCGTTTCTTTAAACCGATTTTCTTCCAATTGTCTTAAACGCTCTTGCTCATTTTCTATGCGACGCTGCTTTTCTTCTTCTTGAATTAGCCCTTGAGTCTTGACGACGCGTTCGCGAATAATCTGTATGCGCTGCGTCACTGTTGTCGCAAGTTCAGTATTTTCGTTAGTCGGCTCATGTTGAAAAGGGATTTCTTTCAATAGATGCTCACACGCATCAACTCTTTTTGTTAACTCCTCGATCGCATGTTGCCTTATGCTACTTCCGTCTAATTGCTCTAGATAAAAGGCAACCATTTCACTATCCAATTTGCCAACAAGGCTTGATAATTGATGTTTAACATCCCGCTGTTGCTTTCTTCTAATGCCCTCTCTATTTACCTCTGTCATTTGGCCTGCAGTCTCTGCATTCATACGATCTGTTATTGCTTGCTGATTTCTAACACCGGCATTTTGAAGGGATTCATTATACTTTTCCACAGCCTGCCGAGCCCTTTCCTTAACGCTTGCGTTACACTTGGCAATCTTTTTTCCAGTAAGCGCTAAAACGGAGGCGGGAACAAAAAAGATAATTGCGGCAAGAGTGATCATAGCGCGAACGGCGATTCTGTGGGCTCGAATATCTTTAGAGGTAAGCTCAATAGAGTTCCCTTTAAGAGACACTTTTTGCAACTTGCCATTCGTGGCCAAAAAACGAAAGGGAGTTAAAAGACTATCGGATAAATCATGTAGTTTTCCCATCGCATCAGCTTTAGATTGGCTAATGAGTAGTGGATTCCGAAGAGGTGAAAATTCTAACCTTGAGCTCATTCTATATTCCTCTAGTTCCTCGAGTTAAATAATTATTGCAGATAAACGGTGTTAAATTATATTTTTAAATTTAACGCAATTTATTCGCAACAGAAAAATTTGGCTTTTTTCCCATCTATTTGTTTCTTTAGCCGCTTTTGGGAACGAGCTGTAAAAGAGCAATCATTTCGTTGCGATCGAATTTTTTCATGATGTCTTGCTCATCAGGTGCCACAATCTCTTCTAAAAGCCTACTTTTCTTTGAGATAATTGCATCGATATGCTCCTCTAAAGTCCCAAGCGTCATTAATTTAAAGACTTGAACGCCCCTTGTCTGCCCAATGCGATGCACGCGGTCAGTCGCTTGGTTTTCGCGCGCTGAATTCCACCACCGATCGTAATGGATCACAACAGAGGCTGCTGTTAAATCAACGCCAAGACCAACAGCTTGTAAAGAGGCGATAAAAACACTGCAGTTTTTATCTTTGTTAAATTTTTCCAGCTGCTCTCCACGATTAATCGTCTTACCGCGGATAGCCGCGTAGTCTATTTTATTCTTTTTAAGGTACAGCTCGATGATATCTTGCATCGCAAGGTACTGTGAAAAGACGACAACTTTTTGACCGCTTTGCCTTGCCTCTTCTAAAAGTTCGACAAAAAGATCCCACTTTCCCGATGGGTATTTCTCATACTCTTGTGGCGTTTTATAATAAGATGCGGGATGATTACAGATCTGCTTTAGCTGCGATAAAAGAGAAAAAATATGCAGGTAGGGCACAGCCGTAGACGAGTCTTGCAATGTTTCGATAAGATCTTGAGAGGAGGCTTTTAACACATCTTGATAAAGCGCAGCTTGTCCTGGATGCAAATCGCAGTGTGCAATCTGCTCAGTTTTTGCCGGTAAATCTAAAAGGACATCTTCTTTTTTTCTTCTCATGACAAACGGCTTGATAAGCCTTGTCAAAAGCAATTTTTTTTCTGCGTCATAGTCTCTTTCAATCGGGCGAACAAAAGTGTCTAAATACTCTTTTTCAGCCGGCATATAGGTAGGAAGCACGATATCGAATAATGTCTTAAGCTCCCTTAACCGATTTTCAATGGGCGTTCCTGTGAGGCCAAGGCGCATCCTAGCTTTAGCCTTCAAAAGAGTCTTATACACCTGACTTGCATGGTTTTTAGCTATCTGCAACTCATCAAAAATTGCAACTTCAAAAGAAATTTTAGAAAGCATCTCAATCTCATTTCTCCAAACGCCATAAGAGGTCAATAATACATCTGCTTTGTCATTAAAATCGTATAAATTTCGCTGCGAGCCATGAAAGACACAAACTCTAAAAAACGGCAAAAATTCGGCAATCCTTTCTTTCCAGTGATAAATGACGGAGGTAGGACACACGACTAAAAATTTTCTTTTTATATTTAAATCGATATTCGAAATAGCGACAAGCAGCCCCATAGCCTGATGAGTTTTTCCAAGCCCCATGTCGTCGCAAAGAAGTCCTGAAAGGCCATGATAGTACAAAAACCAAAGCCAGCGCACGCCCGCCTCTTGGTATGATCGTAAATGACTTTTAAAACCCTCTAAATTAGGATATGAGGGAACCTTCATCTCGGCAATTGATGCAAGTATTTCATTCGACTTACTTAAATGCTTCTTGTCTTCTGTATCAGGTGATACTCTTTCAATGGCCTGCAAACGCATCAGCTCAAGTAAAGATAAGTCAATTTTTTTATCTTTTAAATTGATGTTGCTTTTTTTAAGGTTCTTAAGCCATAAAAACTCCTCGCCTTGAAGATCGATAAGACCTGCGGGAGATACCAAAAATCGTTTTTTTTCTTTTTCTTGAAAGGCTTTCCAAAGAGAGGCAATTGAGATAGATCCAAATTCGGTTCTATAATCAAGCGTTGCAGAATATTCAACTTTTTTTAAGTCTTCTCTACTCTCAATCTCATGAACGATCAACTCTCTTTCTAATGGCCTACAAAGCGATGGGGTGACATATGACGCAATTGGAAGAAGCCTTGGAAGAATTGTCTCAATAAATAAAGAGACCTCTTCTTTTGCCAATACAACTTCCTTAGAATAGCCCAATGGTAGCTGCTTATCGATTGGAAGTTCATAAAACCCTTCCCCCTCCACATAAGTAAACTCATCAAAAAAAAGCACATCTTTGACTTGATAGCCCATTGCAAAGGTAATTTGCGGCTTAATGCTGATTTGCCCTTCTTTCACTGCCTCGATGATGAGCTCTGCCTTATCTACAGGACAACGCCTACTAAAAAATCCGGAAACCTCTTTTAAATCGCTTAAATGGAATTTGATAAAGGAAGAAATCTGATCCAAGGGAACTCGCACTCCCTTTTTAAAAGGGGTCTCAAAAGATGTGGATGATGCCGAAAAAAATCCTTCTCCTTGAATATATCCCCATCTTCCAAATTGTTTGGCTATTTCCTTTTCGTTATATTCCCTTAATACATTGTCAAGCCTTAAATATTGATCTGAAACAGCATAACTCAAAGTGCTTTCAAGCGAACTTAAGCGCACGGCAAAACCTTCTTGCCCATTTAACCATATGCGATGCTCATTAATAAAATCTTCAACCTCTTGAGCTGCTACTACCTTGTCTATTACATTAAAATCTAATGGCTCTAATCTATAAAATCCCCTCTTGGCAATATATACCCAGTCTTTCAAAGTAAAAGTGGATGGCAGACTTAAAAGTTGTAAGTCGCCTCTTTCAAACAAATAAGATTCAATATGTAAGTTCCAATTGGCATCAAAGGCTAGAAAATAAGAAACGCTTCTTGGAACCTCCTTGATGGCGATATCTTTGACCCATTTTTTAAGTTCTTTGGGATATTTCTTCAGCAACTCACTTGTGGAAAGATTGTCTTTTATATCTTTCAATAAAGGATATTCTTTTGCATAAAATCCCTTGCCAAAGACAAATAAATAGCGACCTATTTCAATTCCACCTATTTGATGAGTGTCTTTTTGTTGAGTGTCTTTTTGTTCCTTGTACCGAACTTCAAACCTTCCCTTTTCTTCGTTGTATACGATTTTTTCGACCTCCTCATCCAGCCGATCAAATACTTTTAAAGAAGATTCCACAGTCGATAAAGTTGTAATCAAGCTTTCAAGATTATTTTGACTAAGTGTCTTTTGAATACTTAATTCAGAAAAAGAGATGGCAATAGACTGAGGCAGTTGATCCAAAGGCCCATTAAAAGCGATAGAATAAGACGATTCCCTCTCTTGCAATTGCATCATCCACCTTGCAAGATCGTTCCAAAGGGAGAGTTCATAAGCTAGGCGAAAAGGAGGCTTACCCTTTTCCCACCCATCAATCTCTTCAAGGGTCGCATTGGAAAATTTTAATGAATTTTCCTCCGTTTCTTTTTCCCTATGTAGAATCATCTTTTCTAGGCGACTTGCCGCCTCTTTTCCATGGGCTTCTATTGTACAAAGATCTTTACCCCTTATCTTAATCGCAAAACATCCGCTTGTCTTTTTCTTTAAATCCAGTGGTATAACTCCAAATTCGTGGGCGCATTGAAGAAAGAAACTATTCCAAAGAGAATCTGAAAATCTGCGGTGTAAAGGTAAATCGTGACCGTGATAAATATAAAGATAAGCGACCGCTTGATGGGGGCAGCCCTTTTGATCTTCACTCACTTGACAAGAGCAGAAACTATTTTCCAATTTGCCAAGTTCATCCAATTGAATGAATGCCCATTCATCTTTTAACGCCAATGGATCGTTGACTAATACCTGATAGGTCGTACCGGAAAACTCAATATCCTTGACAAATCCACTCGAAAGCCACTCTTCGGCTTGCTTTTGGTAGCGTTTTAACAGTCTTGGTAAAGGTGTCATTTTAAATTAGTTCCATCTGACAAAAGTGTATCACATGATCTTGACTTTGTACAGTTGTAACGCTTACTTATCCAAGATCTGGCAAGGGCCTTGTCGTCTTATCGATAGTCTGGGCAGTAGCAATTTCGTGAGCAGATCCTGCGCCTAGCTCTTTAAATTTCCTTGCTGCTACCAGCACGCGCCCTTCAATAGATCCTACAGTCTTATTATACGCCTCAACTGCTTTATCAAGTCCTTTTTTGATATCGTCAAAATGCTCTGCCAAAATCCTGATCCTTTCATAAAGGGATTGGCCAAGCTTACAAATTTGCTGCGCATTAGCAGCAATCAGCTCTTGTCGCCATCCATAGGCCACAGAGCGAAGAAGGGCTATTAATGTCGTTGGCGTTGCTAAGATGATACGCTGTTCAACGCCTAGCTCAATAAGAGATGGGTCGTGCTCTAAAGCGGCGCTAAAAAATGTCTCTCCTGGTAAAAATAAGACGACAAACTCCGGGGCAGCTGGAAATTGATCCCAATAGGATTTGGCGGCAAGCTGCATGATGTGAGCGCGCACCTGTTTGGCATGAATTTTAAGTTTTTGTTCTCTTTGCTCTTCGCTCGTGGCTTCTAAGGAATCAAGATATCCCATTAGAGGAGCTTTTGCATCGACAACAATTTGCTTTTGGTTAGGGAGTTTAATGATCAAATCAGGGCGAAGGCGTCTTTCCTCGCGCGTTTTGCCCTCATCATTTACCATCGTCTCCTGCTGCAGAAAATCACAATACTCTACCATCCCCGCCATTTCAACAACGCGCTTTAATTGAATCTCCCCCCATCTTCCACGGACTTGCGGCATCCGAAGCGCTTTGACTAAGTTCGTTGTCTCCTTATGTAATACATCTTGCGCTAAGGTCATATGCTTGACCTGCTCATTTAATGCCGCATAGGCCTCTCTTCGCTGCTTTTCTAATTCTTGTATTTTTGTGTCAAACTTATCGAGCGATTCTTTAACCGGACTGACCACCTCAGAAATGGCCTTTTGTCTCATCTGAAGATCGACCTTTGCCGTTTCATGAAAGCGCTCTAATTTAGCCGTTGCAAGCTCTAAAAATGAGTGACTATTGCTTTTAAGAGCATCTGCTGAAAGAGCTTTAAAAGCCTCTGCAAGCCTTGTTTGCGATTGGGTTAAAAGGTCTACTCTTTCCCCTGCATTTTTCAACATTTCTTCAAGGCGCGTTTCAGTCTGCGCAAGCTTTTCATTACTTTGAGCAGCTTTTGACTGCCAAAGGGCAATCTCGTGATCTTTTGCAACAAGAGAGGCTTCAAGTGGATTAATCTTAAGACATGTCGCCTCAGCTGTGGCTCTTCTTTCGCACTCCTCTTTTAGCTCTTTTCTTAAAGCACTTATTTCCTCTTTAAATGTACAATTTGACCCTTGTAATATCGCCACTTGCCGCTGCTCACTCTCCCACTTTTCCTGGAGTAGCAATACGTCGATTTGCCTTTGCTTTACAACGTAGTAGACCCATCCTAATAAAAAGAAAAACACAAGGGCAATTGGCATACACCACAAAATTGACATAAAATGACCTAAAGCTACGTAAATAGTTCGTCAATCATAGCACATCTTCATAATCAAATACATGAGTTTATACTGCTTCCAGTTCAAAACTGTAAAATTTACCAAGCAGGTGGCTTCAGTACGGTAGCCCTGCATGCAGCGAGTAACACGAGCGGAATGTGGGGTAGAAACGAAATAAAATTAAAGCTGCGGCAGCAGCGATAGAAAAGATATGGGTAATAGATGCGCAGGAATGATTTTTTAGACGGAACAGCTGACGCAAAAACTTGCGCCGCCTCCTTGCCAAATTTTCCAGGATTCAGGTGGCTATTTCGAAATTTGGTTTTCGGTATTAAGGCATTTCTATATTTTCCGTTAGTATTAATTTTGAAAAACACTTATCTTTATATTCATGAACATCGGGATCATCACTCAAGCAAGAATGGCAAGCACAAGACTTTATGGCAAGGTGCTATTGCAAGCAAATGGGCAGCCTATGCTTTTTTACCATGTCAATCGGCTAAAGTGGAGTCAAACACCTATCTACATCGCAACAACGCAAGACGTAACTGACGACAAAATCGTTTTATTTGCAAATCAGCATGGCATTCCATGCTTTAGAGGGCCATCAGAAGATGTTTTGGCTAGATTTTATGAGTGTGCTTTACACTATAAACTGGATGCAATCGTACGGGTGTGCTCTGATTGTCCATTGATTGACGGTCACCTCATTCGTATGGGCATTTGGCAATATATTAAAATGAACGACCCCTTCCTTTATCTTTCAAACTCTATTTTTAAAGAGCTGCCCATTGGATTTGATTACGAAATCTTTTCCTTTAAGCTTCTACAAGAAGCCTATCAGAATGCCAAGTGCCCTCAAGAAAGAGAACATGTGACTCCATACATCAAAAAAAACAGTTCTTCACATATTACAATTGTGAATAGCCAATCGCCGATTGTTTTGACATCATTACAAAAGTCATTTCGCTTGACAATGGATACGATAGAAGACTTTAATTTGTTAAAGCAGCTCATCGAAAAACACCATTCTGCAGATCAAAGCTACCTGGAGATCATAGAAGTCTTAACGCAAAATCCCCTCCAAGCTAAAATAAACGCGCACATAGTTCAAAAGTCCATTTAAAGAAAGGTCTTTTGTTTCATATACGGCGCGCTAATTTTCATTGCTACCTCGATTGGGGGAGGGTATTGCGTCACAAAAAGTTTACGAAAATATTTTTATCATATCAAAGATTTAAGAGGGACTTTTTTTGAGCGGGAATTGCTGTTGAGCCTGCTATCTTAAACCTAGAAACGGCAGTTCGAGATGCTAAATTGGCGCAAGATCTTGAATTAGAATCACTTTGCAGTGGGGCGGGACATTCCCAAGTGGTGAAGGACCGCCCCACTGCAAATGATTCTGGTTCAAGAGATTGTGTCAAGTTAGCGTCTCCAACTGCCGTTTTTAGGTTAAACGTCTTAGAGCTGAATTTACTGCTTGATGAGCTGTTTCCGATTTAGATTTCATAAACATCTCTTCTTATGTCCGCTTTTACAATAGTGACGATGACTTTCTCCTCATCAACTCGATAGATGATTCTATAATCGCTTACTCTTAAACTTCGGTGTCCCTTCCAAGAATATTTTAAAGGTTTCCCAAAAGAAAGAGGAGCAACCTCCAGTCTATCTTTCATGGCTCTTGCAATTAATATTTGCACTGATTTTGGCAACCTTCTGATCTCGTTTAAAACTTCTTGATCAGCAAATACTACTGTAAACCTAATTCTTTCCATAATACTTCCGCTGGGATCGTGGGTTGACCTTTCGCTCGTTTTTCTGCTTCATTGGCAACTTTTGACCAATAAAAATCTTCTCTAAGTTCAATAGCTTCATTAATCAATTCTTGAATGATGCTTGAAATGGACTGATGCTTTTTTTTTGAATAAGACACTAAAAAATGATCAATTTCTTCGTTGACATTCACTGTATATCTATGTGCCATAATCTCCTCCTTTCTTAAGAATAAGTGTAGCACATCTGCATCAGAAATGCAACACATATGATCTTTTATGCTCGATACCAGCCAAATAGGAGACAATCTCTAATTCAAGATCTTTTGCCAATTTAGCATCTCGAACTGCCTTAAAGAATTCGCGATGTAAAGCTTTTTCTAACGACTCTCCAAATTCAATTTTGCCGCCCGGAAAGTCTAATTTTCCGACGTATGGGCCTCCGTCTTGAGTGACCAAAAGTACTTTTTCTTCTCTTCTAGCGACTCCATAGACTCCCATTCGACTTATTTGTGAAGATGTCATAAATTTCCTTTGTTACCCAGTCCAGCTATTAGACCTCTTGCATAATTCCATTCGCTAAAAGCAATTAAGCCGCCGACTCGTCCTGATTGAATCTCTTGTAATAGGTGGGAAAATCCGGCGCACATTTCATCGAAGGTGGCCTTGTCGAAGCGCTCAATACACTCTTGGCGCTTTGCCAAAAATCGTGCAAGCAGCTCTGTATACCAACGGTCAAAGTGAGCGCTTATGTCCAAGCTGCTTTTGAAGGACCATCCAGTTTTTTCCAATTGCCTTTTTAGCTCTGGTAAAAAGATAGGATTAAAGTGTGAGGCAGTACTTGACCAGGGAAAAGGACTTTTAATAGACTTGGTATTTTGCCTTGAGTAGTCAAATACAATCAATTGACAGCCAGGATTGGCAAGCTTTGCCATTTGCTTTAAGGCTTGTTCCTGATTCTTAAAACAGAAAAATGAGCTGAAGCAGTAGATCAGATCAAAACGTATGGGGGATAAACCAACTAGCTCTTGTTGAATATCGCCCTCTATAAAACGCGCATTGGGATAGTGCTTTTTGGCATACTCTATCAAGATGGGATCGATATCAAGACCCGCTACAGACCCAAATCCTTGTTTCTGTAGATAATCGGCTGTCCCACCAAGACCTGATCCAACGTCAAGAATTTGTCGTAAATGGTTTTGAGGGATATTTTTCATCGCCAATTGAATCGCTTCGATCTCTCCTGGATGGGAAAAATCGCCCTGTCGTAGATAGGCTAGGAGTTGTTTATGTTTCTTCACTCTAAACATCATAAGAAATCACAGGCTAGAATTCAACTCCAAATCCAGCCAGTAGTTTAGCTTAGCTAAGTTTAAAGAGCAACAAAAATCGCAATAGACCTCCCGGAGATTTCCTGTCAGCCTCTTAAGTAAGCCTACTCATGTTTTCTTTTGCCAAGCGTTTTGAAGGGCGTAAGCCATGGAGTCAAGAATATCGGTAATGATCGTATAAGACTGCTCTTCGGAGAATTTCAACTCTTTTCCCTCCCCATGGGGCCTTACTAATGTGGTGCTATAAGCTCCTTCAATATGGACGGTGGTATGAGAGCCACGCTTAAGTAAATACGCATGAATATCAGGGGTCGATTGAATCATGCGCTTAATCAAATGGATTAAGGAGGTGTAATGTTGCTTTCCACTTAAACGAAGTGCCTTTAATTTTTCTTGGATAAAGGCTTTCTTTTTCTCTGTTAAGTCCTCTTTTTGTCTGCCTTCAACTGACGCAACTTCGTTGCCCTTTTTATGTTTCTTCCCTTTAGCTTTAAACGCGTTTTTCTGCTCCCTTTGACGAGCGCGCTCTTCCCATTCCTTGTCGTATTTTTGTGCCATGATTTTTTCAAGTGTCGATAGAGTCGTTTGTTTCATTTCAGTTATATGAGTTTGAGTGAGAGTTGGAGAAAGTGGATGAGTAGCAAAAACTTCATTAGAGCGGCTTTCTTCTTGTAAGTTGGGACTAACTTTAAATGTCTCTTCCAGCTCCTCTAAACAAAGTAAGCTCACAATATGCCTTTCCTCTTCTTCACTTGGAAGCGGAATAAAGAAATAGTCATCTACACCCTTCTCAAAAATTTGCTCGATTTGAGATCTTACAGACTGTATGACTAGATCGAGTATATTTAGACGATTTGTCCGATTCAAAATACTCTCAGCAGTGTTTTCAAGAGCTGCTGGGTTCACTAATGTGCCGTGATATTGAAATAGAGAATGTTGCCCGAAGATACCCGTAATTGAGGTCGCATAAGGCCTATCGCTCTCTTGTTGCCAATGCAATCTATTTGAAGAGACGTGTACTAAACAGCCAGAGCGTTTTTCTTGTACCCCCTGATTGAATAAAAATATTTGTTCCCCCACCCTCTTTTCTGCAGCCGCGTGGGTTTGTTTTCCATACGCAATGGCTAAGACCTCAAGTCCTGGAGTAACTGGGTTAGAAGGAATCGGAATAAAGCCATCTTCATTGGGGTAAAAATAAAGAATCTCTCCACAATCACATGCGATTGCTTGTTTTTCAATATCAAATAAGCCACACCTTTTTGCAATCTGCATCAAGTGGTGGATGACTTGTTGAAAAAGTGTAAAATAGGGATCCACATGTTCAAGATAATAACGGTATTTAATCGTTAGATCCTCAAGAGGTAAATAGGTATATTTTTCATTCAGTTCACATTTTATGGTTTCATTAAACCAGCTGCTCATCCTAAAACATTTAGAAGCGTAGTCAATAACGGCTCTGACTGTTTTAATGTTTTTCGTAAATTTTTCATTTAGATATATGTTAAAATAGCTACTTTTTATAGACTTTAACTCATCTTTGATATTATTTAATGCGACCAAAGTGGAATCTACTGGGATTATTGCTTTTGCTCCTTCAATTCTTTTTATAGTAAAAAAGGTTGGCATTTTTTCAAAAGCTTCTTCAGTCAGTCTCTTTGTTTTATCTTTCAAATGGGCAACTGGATCAAAAGATTGATTAGAGATTGAAATTGCTTCTCTAGTTGTGATAAGGGACCAAGAGGTAGAAGTTATTGTGGAGCTGGCCATAATATATTGCCTATGATAACTTTGAAATACTTTCAGTATAACACTTTTAAGATTAAAAAAGGACTTCAAGATCTTATGTCTTATGAACATCTTTTGAAGGGCAGTCAGCTCCGCGATGACCCATACGAACTTATTCCTCTTAGAGAAGAAGACCTCTACAAGATCAAAGAATGGCGCAATGCGCAAATCGATATCTTAAGACAGAAAAAATTCCTTGATGATGCCGAGCAATTACACTACTATCGCCAAGTTGTCCTCCCAACGTTTAGCCAAGATCAACCTAAAATGATGCTCTTTAGTTTTTTAAAAGAAAAGACATGCATCGGCTATGGAGGATTAGTCCACATCGATTGGGAACACCAAAGAGCTGAAGTATCATTCCTTGTAGAGACAAAAAGAGCGCATTGTAATAAGACTTATGCAGAGGACTTTAAAGCGTTTTTGCAATTGCTTAAACAATTAGCTTTTTCTATTCTTCCCTTAAACCGAATATATACCGAAACCTTTGATAAGCGCCCGCTGCACATTTCAATTTTAGAGAAAAACGGCTTTAAATTTGAGGGGAGAATGAAAGAGCACATTAAGTTTCAAGACACCTTTATCGACTCACTTCTTCATGGAGCATTAAAATCGAATGAATCATCTTAAAAATAAAAGGGTTTTAGTAAGCGGCGCAAGCGGGGTCATTGGAAGATCCCTTGTCGATAGGCTACAAAAAGAGAGCGCTATCATTTTTGCGGCCGATCTAAAGCCAAGGCCACATGACTTTACGAGTAGCATTCGATATTGGCAAGGAGATCTTAACTACATTACGCAAAGCGAAATTAATGATTTTGACCCCGAATGTTTTTTCCATTTGGCCGCAACTTTTGAGCGCGCTATAGAGACATACCCTTTTTGGGATGCCACCTTTCACCACAATGTAAGTTTAAGTCACCACTTAATGAGCCTTTTAAAAGACTCTAAGGCATTAAAGCGGGTGATATTTGCATCGAGTTATCTCATCTACGACCCTAAACTTTACTTTTTTGAAACCCCTCAAGAAAAGGCCTATCGGATCAAAGAAGATGACCCTATCGCCCCAAGAAATCTTTGTGGGGCTGCAAAGCTTTTGCATGAATTAGAACTTCAATTTTTAAATCAATTTAAAACAGATTCCTACACAAGCATTTGTGCAAGGATTTATAGAGTCTACGGCAAAAATTCCAAAGATATCATCTCCACATGGATCAACGCTCTTTTAAAAGGAGAATCTTTAAAAGTTTATCAACCCCAAAATCGATTTGACTACATTACAGCTGAAGATGTAGCAGAAGGGCTATATCGTCTAGCCATTTCTAAGGCTTGCGGAATTGTCAACCTTGGAAAAGATGAGGCAAGATCAATTGTAGACGTACTTCATATTTTAAAAACACAGTTTGCAGATTTAAATATCGAAAAGAGTGCAGCGCCTCTTCCTTGCGATGCTTTACCACTATATGAAGCTTCACAAGCCAATATGGATAGGTTTAAAGCAATTACAGGATGGTCACCTACCCTTAGATTAGAGGAGATGATCCCCAAACTGATCGAATCGGCTAAGGTTAAGCATGAAGAACTGCCTTTAGTCCCTTTTAATACTTTAATGACTAGTATCTCGCAAAAAGTGCCCATGGCGCAAGGCCTCAAATCTGCTTTAAAAAAAATTGGAGGATCTCTTCAATTAATTGGTGCCGATGCCGATGACAATGCAATTGCCAAGCACTTTGTCGATCAATTTTACCTGATGCCAAAAATTAACGATTTAAAAATCAATTCATTAATTGAATATTGTTTGCAATACAATATCAAGGCGATCATTCCAAGCCGAGATGGGGAGCTACCATATTTTGCAGAGCATCAGGCCAAACTCAAGGAAAATGGGATATCGGCAATGGTCTCACCACTTGATACAATTGAGATTTGTCAAGACAAGGTGCACTTTGCAGATGAGTTAAAGCGCTATGGCTTCCCCTTTATTGCGACTTCTTGTGATATTGAAAAGATCGATGCAAAAAGCTTTGTCCTAAAAGAGCGCTATGGAGCCGGGGCAATAAATGTGCACTTAAATGTCTTGAAGGATATTGCCATAAAAACTTCTAAAACGTTAGAGCATCCAATCTTTCAACCTTACATTGAGGGAAAGGAATTTAGCGTTGATGTCTACATCGACACATTAGGAAAAGCTAAAGGGGCGATTGCAAGATCTAGAGATAAAGTTATGGAGGGAGAATCGCAAGTGACGACAACAGTTAGCGATAGCGCTTTAGAATCTCTTTGCAAAGAGATGAGCGAAAAACTCAAAATGTCAGGGCATGTCGTTTGGCAACTCATCAAAGATCATCAAGGCTTATTCCACGTAATCGAATGCAACTGCCGCTTTGGAGGTGCCTCAACTCTTAGTCTTGCTTTAGGATTAGATAGCTTTTATTGGTTTTTATTGGAATCTCAAGGCGCATCACTTGTTGACTACCCCTTCTTAAAGTCCACTGTTGAAAAAAAGCAAATTCGCTATAAAAGTGATTTGATAGTATGAAATTAAAGCAAGTATTGGTATTTGACCTTGACGATACTTTATATCCCGAAATTACCTTTGTCATTAGCGGCTTTAAATCTGTGGCCACATTTCTTAACGCCTCTTATGGAGTGGATGAAAAGGCAGCTCTTGCCTTAATGATAGAGGAGCTTAAAAAAGGTAGAGGCAAAATTTTTGACGACTTACTTAAAGCTTTTTCTATTTTTAGCAAAATACTTGTAAAAAAGTGTCTCTCGATTTACCGCAGTCATAAGCCAAATATATCTTTATACCCCGATGCCGCTCGTTGCCTTAAGCGCTTTAAAGATACCCCCCTATACATCGTGACAGATGGCAATAAACTTGTGCAGCACAATAAACTGCAGGCTCTTGGACTACATTCAATAGTAAAAAAAGCTTTCATCACTCATCGCCACGGCTTACACCGCAAAAAGCCATCTCC
>JABDAE010000008.1 GCA_013289325.1 Chlamydiota bacterium | reverse complement strand
AAAAACGGAACCTATCTCCCTGTGCCATTAAGGAGAGTCCATATCCCAAAAGGAGATGGAAAAACTCGCCCTTTAGGCATTCCTCGAGTCAAATGCAGAATTGCTCAGGAGGTCGTACGCCGTCTGATCAACTCTATATTTGAGAGTCGATTTCACGATAACTCCTTTGGCTTTAGACCAGGACGCAACTGTCATCAAGCTGTTGAGCGTGTAATGCATTACGCTAAACAAGGTTATAAGTTCATAGTCGACGTGGATATCAAAGGATTCTTTGACAACATTCCGCATGAACTTATTATGAAGTCATTAGCTGCCAGGATCGCTGATGGAAATATCCTAAATCTAATCGAAAGATTTCTTAAGTCAGGTGTAATGGAAGACGGTAAGTTAACATCTACCTTCAAAGGCGTACCGCAGGGCGGTCAAATATCACCATTAATTTCAAACATTATTCTAGACCATCTAGATTGGTATTTAGAGGCCAACGGACTATGTTTTGTGCGCTATGCGGATGATTTTGTAATCATGTGTAAATCGCAACCTGAAGCAGAGAGAGCACTAGATTTAGCTCGAATTTTTCTAGCTAAGATGGAACTGGAAGAAAGTCCTGAGAAGACTAAAATATGTCGTTATTCAAAAGGATTCAATTTTCTGGGGTTTTCTATCAAAAGCAGATCTGTTCAAATGAGAGATAAATCCAGAGAGAAATTTGAGAACAAGATCAGGGAAATAACCACACGATCGTACAACTTAGACAAAGAAGTTATCGATAAACTAAATCGAGTGATCCGAGGCACTGTTAATTATTTTGGATCCAAGTTCACGACGATGAAAATCGCATTCTTTAAAATGGATGAATGGATAAGGAAACGTATTCGCTGTATGCACTACAAACGAATATCCAAAATAGACAATAGATTCCTACAGATCAGACACATCAGGGAGATGGGTCTCCTTAGCTGTCTTGACCTATATAAAGCAAGACTATGCTAATATTATTGTTCCCCTAATCAAGGGGTAAATAGGTTGGGACCGCCCGTTGCGGGAAAGCCGCTCGACGGAAAATATAGGGAATTAACCCTATTGCGATAACAGGGAGGGACTGGAGAATCCAGTCCCTTACCTACTGGTTAAATAGGTTTAAATACTTTACATCGATTGGAATTTCAATTTTTAAAACATCGACTCCATACTTATCCTTTGAAAACTCCTCCATCCCTAAAATGACGACATCGAGCTTGATCTTTGCGTAGGCAAGTAGTAGCCCTGCATTCTTAGACCTATGCTTTGCAGCTGGTAGCCCATATTCTGGATCTAGCAAAATGGCGCTTGCATAAGGGGTGAGAACCTTTGTAAGCCAAAAATCCAAATTTTGAAATACTTTCGGTATAATTTTTGAATTTTCTTGTGTATAATATAAAATACGATTTATTAAAGAAGCCGCATATGACAAATGAACAATATCAAAATTTGATTCTTTTTGGATATAAATCCTCTGGAAAAACATTCTTTGGAAGTCTTCTTGCTCAAGAACTTGAAATGCTTTTTATCGATACGGATCAGCTAGTCGAAAAGTTATACAAAAATGAATTTCAGGAGGAATGTAATTGCAGGCAAATTTCCATTAAAATGGGAGAAATAGGCTTTCGCATACTTGAAAACAGAGTGATTGATGGCCTTAAAGAGGTCACTAATGCGATCATTGCACTAGGGGGCGGGGCTGTATTAAATTCTGAAAATTGCTTAAAACTTGAAAAACTAGGAAGACTTGTCTATTTAGAAGCTGATAAAGAGACGATCAAGCAAAGGATTTTTAGCGATGGAATTCCAACCTTTTTAGATCCAATAGATCCTGAAAAATCTTTTGAGAAAATGTATGAAGAGCGTAAGCCAGTATATGAAAAGGTTAGCGCATTCAAGATTAAGATTCATGGAAAAACTGATCAACAAATTTTGGATGGGTTAAAATCTTTAAAAAACCACACTGATAACAGATGGATTTTAGAAAAAATCAGCTCTTAAATAAATCATCAAATGCATCTCTGGATTCTTTGGGGTATTTATTGAGGGATTGCTGAAAGTCTTTGATTGCACCATTTAGCGCGTCTTTACGCATATCAAACTCTTCGCAATAATTGCAGCCGAAGCGATCGGCTATGGGTTCCGTTCCCGGAATTTTGCAATCGTTTGCAAGGCCAAGTTTATAATGTTCACAGTTTTTGCAACAATGAAGATAGGTGTTGCAATGATCGCAAATGGCTCTAAAGGATAGTTTTCCCTCACTCAGCGTAAGGCTTTTATGGCATTTAAAACATTGACTAGTTGGCATTTGACTTCTATTATAAATTCTCATAACGGCCATTCTTATATCGCTTAGCTGACATATGTTCAGGTAAAACTTGTGGTTTTAAAATAGATGTGCCCTGAAAGATCCTTGCACACTCTTGCACCCCTTCTGTGATAGCTGGGTGGGGATGAATCATCTCAGCAAGTGCAGCAATTCCATGATTCATGTAAATTAAAAGGGCGAGCCCCTCTATTGCACTTGAGGCTTCACGCCCAATGATGCGGGCCCCTAGCACCTTCATTTCATCATCGTCTGTGACAATGATTTTGATGAACCCTATCGTGTTTCTCATTGACGTGGCTCTTGCCAAACATTTATAATCGACTGTGGCCACTTTATAGTTTAATCCTTTTGCCTTTGCATCAGTCTCATTTAATCCAATCCCTGCAACTTCAGTTGGAAAAAACATAACCATCGATATGTTCTCATAAACAAGTGGTCGTTTAGGAGTAGAAAAGATCGATTCCACAGCAAAGCGCCCCTCTAGCTCCCCGACATTGACAAGCGCCGTATCAGCTGTTAAGTCTCCGATCGCATAAACCCCTTCAAGATTAGTTTCAGTCGTAGGAGCGTCGACTGCCCCCGATTTGAGTTTAAGTCCTAGCTCTTGACTTACAATCCCTTCTACATTGGGAACGCGCCCGATCGACAATAGCGCTTTTTCCACCCTAAAGGTTTCCTTTTTTCCCCCTTTATACTCCAAAGTATAAACGACTTCATCCCCTTCTTTTTTTAGTTCCTTAAGCGTTGCATTGCGATGGATGACAACACCCCTTGTTTCTAAATCGCTTTCAATGACTTTTACCACATCCTCATCTTCAAAAGGCAAGATGCGCTCTCCTTTATCAATTAAAAAGACTTTTGTCTCTTTAAAATTAGCAAAGATCGTCGCATATTCACACCCAATGACTCCGGCACCAACAATCACGATACTTTTTGGAAAGGCTGTTAACGACTCGATAGAATCACTAGTCAATATGACTTTATCATCGACTTCTATATTAGAGACATTTCTTGGGCGACTTCCTGTAGCTAAAATGACGTGGCTAGCCTCGATGACCTCTTTGCCTTTTTGAGTTGTAATTTCCACGCGCCTTGTAGGGGTAACTTCAATTAACCTCGCAACTCCTCTTTTAAAGAAAAAAAGATCGCCTTTTAATCTCAGGTTAATATTGTCCATATTGTGGTAAAGAAGCTCTTCTCGCTCCTTCACGGCCAGATCAACCTCAGCTTTAAGAGCTTTAAAATTAAACGTGGGGATTGCAATATTTAATATTTTTGCTTGTTTAAAAATTTCGTCCGCTTGTTTGCTAAGCTCTCTCCACGTCTTGCTTGTTAACGCACCGTTGTGAATGCCAGCGCCACCTACCTTACCCTTTTCAACAAGCAGAACTTTTTTTCCAAAATCAATCGCTCGCATGGTTGCTGCATAGCCGGCAGGACCTGCCCCGATCACACAAAGGTCATATTTTTCGATCGCGTTAGCTTCTTGCGCTTTAACCTCTTGTGTATGGACATGAAGCGCTGTTAGTAGCGCCATAGTCAAAATAATGAATTTTGTTATTTTCATATCATCTCTTTTCGTAAATTATTTATTCTAGAAAGTCCTGAATAACGCACTGTTTCTTGCCCTAAGATACGCGTGACTGTTTCTTGTTCCATCCAAAGTGTGAGTTTTTTTCGCGCCCTCGTGACCCCAGTATAGAGCACTTCTGCTCCAAAATGGTCGGCTCCTTTAGGAACAAGCAAAGCGACATGATCAAATTCACTTCCTTGGCTTTTGTGCACCGACACACAATAGGCATATTCATATTTGGGTAAAAAGACGTGCGGGATTTCCCTCACTTTTCCCTCTTCATCATTGCTTAAAAAAATCGCCATTTCGCGATTGATTAAAAGCCCAACTTCCCCGTTAAAAAGCTGAAGTTTTGGATCATTGACCGCAATCATGATGGGAACAACGAACGCATGATCCGGGGCTTTTGCCTGATGTGCCCTGTAAAACATCGCATTTAAAGCATCCACCCCAAGTGGACCTTGCCTCAATGGGCTTAAAATGCGAAACGTTAAAAGGCAATCGATCCACTGCTTGGGACTGTAAGATTTTTCAAAAAGAAATTGAAAATATGGCATCGCAAAGCGCAAAAGCTTCTCTTGTATAGACGAAGGGCTCTCCCCTTCCTTTAGCTGCATAAAGCTAAGACCACATTGTGGAGTGGCTTTTTCTAAAAGAGAAAAAAGAGTGCGCGTATTTTTCGACTTTATACTTTCAGCAACTGCTACAATCGAATGAAGCTCAAGTCGCATGCAATCTTGCAACTCTATAGTCCTTGCTAAATCTTGGGTAGCAAGCACAAGGTCTGAGAAAAAAGACCCTGATTCGACAGGAGGAAGTTGAAATCTATCTCCAAGCATAACAAGGCGAGCATTTGGTTTAACTGCCTGCATAAGGCGCGTCATTAAAACTGCATCGATCATCGAACACTCATCTATTAAAATGAGATCTGCAATAGCTAAATCACTTTCATATGGATCTTGCCTCCTTTTGCCGACACCGAGCAGGCTATGAAGCGTTTTTCCCTGTAATGAGGGAAAGTCCTTTACTCCGTCCATAGCTCTTGCAATACTCGCTTGCAGCTGCATAGCCGCCTTGCCAGTCGGAGCTGCCAGGACAAATCGACATTTTAGCCTTTGCAAGGCATCCATCCCTTCCCAAAGAGCTTTTAGCAAAAGCCCTGCCGTATATGTCTTACCCGTACCGGGACCTCCTGTAATGACAGAAAAAGGATATTTACACCCGCAAATAATTGCATCTCTTTGTTTGGGAAGAAGTTTTTTTTCGGCAAGAAGAGCTTCTAAAGAGGCCTTAATTCTATCTAAATCGATGGGAATGTCTACTGATTCATTTTGCAAGATGGGTAAAAAGCAATCGATAAATGTCGATTCAAGTTTCCAAAAACGCTTTAAATAATAGCGGCTCTCTTCCTTAAAAATAGGTAAGAGTGCCTCGGTTTGCAGGCGCGTCGAACATCTATCCTGCAATAAAGAACATCCATTTATTATCATCTGCTCCAATTCAACAAATGTTGCAATGGCCTTAGGATCATCAATTTGTTTACAAAGATTTTGAAGTGATGGTGAAAGGGATCCATTTCCCTCTTGCGGAACATGGACGCACAAATGCCCACATCTTGCTGCTAATGACAAATAGCAAACAAATGCAAACGTGCCCTCTTGAATAGGTTTTGCGTGAATAGGTTCTGATGAAAGGACCCTTTCCGCAATGGCAATGTCGATATACGCTAAAATACCGCTATGCACCATTTTAAGAATAAAAGGAAATGGGCAAAGAGGTACAAGAAGATTCATGCTTTTATTTAAGAAGGTTTTTGAAGATTGTCTATTTTTTCTTGAAGTTCAATCAAGTGCTTTTCATCATTTTCCTCTTGCTGCACTTTTTCAAGGTAGGCCTTTGGATTATTTCGGAAATAGGTTTGCGCTTGTAACTCCTCGTTTAAGGCCCTCTTGCGACTTTCTTTTTGCTCCTTTTGAAGTTCTTGCAACTGATGTTGAACGCTTTGGTCCTCGGAAAAAGGGGTAGCGCTTGCATTTTCTTTTTCTCCATCGCTAAAAGCGTTAAGAGAAAACGGTAAAATGGAAAAAAAGTAAACACAAAAAAACGCACTTATGGCTCTTAAATATACCCTAAATTTATATTTTTCCATTTTCATGAATTTTTCTCCAACGTTTTATTCCATGCCATGCCTATTTGTAGGCTTTAGCCAAAGTTTATCAACAACAAGATTTTTGAAACACTCTTAAAATCAATCGTTTAGCCGAACTGCTTTTTTTTAGCGCATAATATTATTGCAAACAGCTAAGTATTATATACCTACAAACAATATCGTTGCACAGACACTCAAAAGCGATGTCAAGGATTTTTAAAAAATAAATCAGCTATTGGCTGTAAAGAAGTGCCGCTTATGAACAAACTCTCCACAGAAAAAGCCACTCATTGTAATCATCTTATGTAAAACTGGCAAACAAAAAGTATACACATACTTATTCGCTGATTATTTCGATTGAATCTTGACAAAAATTTTGCTATTATCAAGGCCGCCATTGCAAAAAAATAAAGAGAACTACATGTTAAATCGCTCCCCTAAAACTTATAAACTCCATCAATCACATACCATCTTAAAAAATGTGTATAGTTGGTACAAAAAAAAGGGAAACACCCTTTCAAAAGAGATGAAGTTGCGCCTAGAAGATGACATGGAAGCACTAAGCCGATCGCTTGACAGTAAAAACAGACAAGAGGCAAGTGACATTGCCACCCGCTTAGATGCATTTAGCGATCTTCACTGCAAAAGGTCAGTCTTTACTTACGCAGTTGAGCTTGTTTTTGCTTTAATCTTTGCCCTTATCATTGCCACATTCGTTCGCCAGATGTGGTTTGAACCTTACGAAATTCCGACAGGATCGATGCGCCCCACATTCAAAGAGCAAGACCACCTCACCGTCACAAAGACTGCATTCGGAATCAACTTTCCCTTGAAAACAGAGCATCTTTATTTTGACAGAGCACTTGTGCAGCGCACAAGTGTTGTGATCTTTTCAGGCGATGGATTGCCTCTTTCCGATGTCGACACGACCTACTTTGGGATTTTTCCTTACAAAAAACGCTATATCAAACGCTTAATCGGAAAGCCTGGCGACTCCCTTTATTTTTACGGAGGTCAAGTCTATGGCTACGACAAAGAGGGCAATGAAATTAAAGAACTAAGAGAGAGTCCTTGGATGAAACCCTTAGAGCATATTCCTTTCTTATCATTTGAAGGGGAGATCAAAGGGGGAAACCGCGGCATTTTCTTTCAACAAATGCACACCTCAGTGGGAAGAGTGACATGGGATATCGTGGGATCCCCGATTGGCGAAGTGTTTAACGGAAAAGAGTGGGTCAAAGACAATCCACTCGCTCAAGCAAAAGATCATAATTCAATTGAAACATACAGCGATTTTTTAGGTATGCGCGGCTTTGCAGAAGCGCGCCTTTTAACTAAAGATGAACTCATCGCCCTCCACGGCAAAAAAAGTGACATTAAAGATCTAGAAGATGGAATTCTTTACCTTGAGATGCGCCATACACCAAGTCTTAACTATCCATCCACCTTAATTCAAAATGGGATGGGAGGTATCGCTATCCCTGGATATACGGCGATTATTCCCCTTAAGCAGTCCCACTTAGATGCCATCATGAATCACATGTACACTTCGCGTTTTGTAGTCAAAAATGAAAAGGGGATTTTGTATCGGATCGGCAAAGAAGACGCTCGCCAAGATAGCCCAGAATTCGCTGGTGTGGAAGATGGCACTTACGAATTTTACTATGGAAAAGTTAAAAAAATAGGCTGGGGAGGAACTGAAAGTGATGTTGCAAGTGATAACCCCTTATATAGCCACTCTAAAGAAAATATCCAAAAGCTTTTCAATCTCGGCATTGAGATGAGCACGCAATTTGCACCCTCACTCAACAATCGCACTTTCTTTCCTCATCGCTATGCTTACTTTAGAGATGGCGATCTTTACCTATTAGGCGCTAAGATAGTGCCAAAAGAAGATAGTATTCTTCTCTCTTTTCAGAAGAGAGAAGAGGCAAAAGAGGCAGCTGCAACTACAAAAGCCCCTTATGTCGCCTTCAAGGACTATGGGCCTCCAAAAGATAAAGAGTTCGTGAAAACCTTTGGCATTACTTTAAAAGATAAAGAATATCTCGTATTAGGAGATAACCACGCTGTAAGCGCAGATAGCCGAGTGTTTGGCTTTGTCAATGAAGATAATTTACAAGGGGCTCCTTGTTATATCCTTTGGCCCTTTGGCGATCGCTTTGGATCTCCCCCACAAATGCCATATCCTTTCATGAACTTACCAAGAGCCATTATTTGGGCAATTGCAGCTATCATATTCACTATATGGTATGTCTATGAATACCAAAGCAAAAAAAAACCCATTCTTATAAAACGGATAAAGTAGCGAAAATCATATGTTTGACGAAATACGAAAAGAGTCCTTTGATGAAAGGGAAAAACGGATTTTAAATTTTTGGAACGAGAAAAATATCTTTAAAAGATCTGTAGAAGAGAGAAAAGAAAAGCCTCTATTTTCATTTTACGATGGACCACCTTTTGCAACAGGGCTTCCCCATTATGGTCATTTTTTAGCCGGCACAATTAAAGATGTCGTATTGCGCTTTAAGACGATGAAGGGATTTTGCGTTCCGAGGCGCTTTGGATGGGACTGCCATGGACTTCCCGTTGAAAATGAGATCGAAAAGGCGCATCACCTCTCAGGTGCCCACTCAATCGAAGAGTTTGGCCTTGCACACTTTAACGAAGAATGCCGCAAAATTGTGTTGAGATACACTGAAGAGTGGAAAGAGCTCGTCGCGAGAATGGGAAGATGGGTGGACTTTGACCAAACATATCGCACCATGGATCTACCCTTTATGGAATCCGTTTGGTGGGTATTTAAGGAGCTATACGCTAAGGGTCTTGTTTACGAAGGATTTAAGGTGATGCCATTTTCGGCAAAGCTCGGTACTCCCCTTTCCAATTTTGAAGCGGGTGAAAATTACAAAGAGGTCGACGACCCTTCATTGACCATTGCCATCTCATTAATCGATGAGCCAAATACATTTCTTATGGTGTGGACGACAACTCCATGGACGTTAATCTCTAATTTGGCCGTGATGGCAAATCCTGAAGTTGACTACCTAAAGGTGCGCAACAAAGCAAGTGGCAGATACTATTACATAGCAAAAGATAGACTTTCCACATATGACAAGGAAAGAGAGGAAAGGGAATACGACATTATAAAGACCCTTAAAGGAAAAGATCTTAACGACAAGCGCTACCACCCCCTTTTTCCCCACTTTGCTTCGTATGCCGATAAGGGCGCTTTTAGAGTCATTTTAGACGAAGGAGTCACCGTTGAAGAGGGCACAGGGCTTGTCCATTCAGCCCCGGCCTTTGGAGAAGCGGACTTTTACGCCTGCCAAAAGGCAAATATCCCCCTCGTTTGTCCTGTCGATAGCAATGGGTGCTTTACGTTAGAGGTGCCAGAATATACGGGGCAGTTTGTCAAAAATGCCGATAAGGACATTATCAAAAGGTTAAAAGAGCAAGGCGCTGTAATCCAAGCGAGCACGATCCACCACCGCTACCCATTTTGCTGGCGCTCCGATACTCCCTTAATCTATAAGGCTGTCCGCTCTTGGTTTGTCTCCGTTGAAAACAGCAGGGATGCACTTGTTAAATCCAACGAAGAGATCCACTGGACCCCCGCCAATATCAAACACGGGCGATTTGGCAAGTGGCTCTCTCAAGCAAGAGATTGGGCCATCAGCCGAAACCGCTACTGGGGCACCCCCATCCCCCTATGGAGAAGCGATGATGGAGAGATCATCGTCATCGGAAGTGTTGAAGAGCTTGAAAAGGCAACGGGTGCTAAAATTACCGATTTGCACCGTCACTATATCGACGACTTATGCATTGTTAAGGATGGCAAGACATTTAAGCGTATAAGCGAAGTTTTTGACTGCTGGTTTGAATCAGGCTCGATGCCTTATGCGCAACACCATTACCCCTTTGAAAATAAAGAGCAATTTGAAAAGGGGTTTCCAGCAGACTTTATCGGAGAAGGACTCGATCAAACGAGGGGTTGGTTTTATACACTTACCATCTTATCTACAGCGCTATTTGGGAGACCCGCCTTTAAAAATGTGGTTGTCAATGGGATTGTATTAGCAGCAGATGGCACTAAGATGTCCAAACGGCTGCGCAATTATCCGGACCCAAGCCATGTCATTGCCCGCTATGGCGCCGATGCCGTGCGCCTTTACATGATGCATAGCCCGGCTGTTAAGGCAGAAGATCTTTGCTTCATGGAAAGTGGCGTTGAACTTGTTTTAAGGCAAGTGATGATCCCTCTTTGGAACGCCTTTAGTTTTCTGCAAACGTATGCCAAAATTTATCGCTGGCACCCGGCAGCATCCTTTACAGAAAAGCCACAAAACGCTCTTGACCAATGGATCTTATCGCTCTTAAATAAGCTCATCAAAAATGTAGAAGATGGAATGGAAAAATACGACTTAAGTCTCGCTGTTGAGCCATTTGTCGCCTTCGTCGACCAATTGACAAATTGGTACATCAGAAGATCTAGAAGAAGGTTTTGGGACGATAAGCCCTCATTAGACCGCTCACTTGCTTTTGCCACATTGTATCATGTCTTAACAGAGCTTTCCAAAATTGCAGCCTCCTTTGTCCCTTTTATCAGCGAAGCCATTTACCAACACCTTCGCCATCCGTTAATGCCAGAGTCTGTTCACCTTTGTGATTTTCCAAGCTATAACGATCATCATCGCTCTGAAAATCTTGAAAAGGCGATGGAAGCTGTACAATCGATTGTAAGCCTTGGCCATGCTCTTCGCAAAGAGCATAAGACAAAGGTAAGACAACCGCTTCCTTCTGCCCACATCGTCTCACAAGATGAGGGTCATCTTCGCTTTTTACAAGAGCAACAGCACCTCATCGCAGAAGAGCTCAATGTCAAACAAGTGATCTTTAGCAGCGATGAAGCAGCTTATGTCTCTTTAAAAGCCAAGCCCAATTTCCGCGTTCTCGGTAAAAAGGTGGGAGATAAGATGCGCGCAGCGCAAAAGGCGATTGAAGATTTTGACCAAGAGACTTTAAAACGCCTTCTCAATGGAGAAAGCCACCTTTTAAGTGTTGAAGGACAAGAGATTACCCTGACAACGGAAGATGTGGCTGTCGAGCGCAAAGTAAAAGATGGACTTGTAGCAGCAAACCTAGGTAAAGTCACGATTGCCCTAGATACTGCGCTCACTGAAGAGCTCATTACGGAAGGTTTTGCAAGGGAGCTGATCAATAAGATCAACACCATGAGGCGAGAAAACGGCTTTGACGTATCAGATCGTATTCGGATCGTAGTTCACTGTGGGGAAAGAATTAAAGAGAGCTACCAAAAGCATAAAGAGCTCATTAATAGCGAAGTGCTCTGTAAAGAAGCCTCATTTATTCCCCTTAATGGCATTAAAGACCAAGGCACTATATGGGACTTAAATGGGGAAGAAGCTGCCATTGTCCTCACTAAAGCCTAAGACTAAAGCTTAAGACAAGATTTAAGCGCCTTTACAACCCTTTCCACGTCGCTTTCACTTAATGCTACGTGAAGAGGTAAAGAAAGCCCCTCTGCAAAGTGGCGCTCCATTTCAGGGAAATATTCGCTGATATCTCCCGCTTCCTTCGTGAAGAAGTTTTGGCGATAGATTGGGATATAGTGGTACTGAGTGCCGATCCCTTTTTCTTTAAGTGCGTTCATGACTCTTTCACGTGTTGTCTTTAAGCTTGTAAAATCAATATGTGCAACGCAAAGATGCGGGGCTACAAAGTCTGGATTCTGAGGTTGTAAAAGCTGAACGTGCTTTACCCCATCTAAAAGCTTATGATAAGTGGCAAGTAGGTGTTTTCTCTTGGCAATGAATGAATCGATCCTTTTAAGCTGACTTAAGCCAAGGGCCGCTTGAAATTCTGTTAAATGATAGTTTCCGGACAAAAAGTCAATGTGGCTCTCCCACGGCATTGGAGGTGACATTCCACTTGAAGCATTTTCTATGCCATTATTTCTAAAAGTCTTAAGTTTAATGGCAAGGGCTTCATCATTTGTCGTGACGCACCCCCCCTCTCCAGTCGTAATGGTCTTGGCCGGGTGAAAGCTAAAAATGGCCATGTGGCTATAGGCGCAGCTGCCAACCATTGTCCCATCTTTATATTTGGAACCAATGGCGTGAGCGGCATCTTCGATGATCATGGCGTCCATCTCATCAATTGCGGCGTCAATGGCTTGCACATCGACAGCAATGCCTGCATAGTGCACCGGTACAATAACAGTCTTGCCTCTTGATGTTTTACGGCTTAAATTAAGAAGTAGCGCTTCAAGGTCGATATTGCCGGTGGCTCTTTCTATATCGATAAAAACAGGCGTAGCTTTTCGCAACATTGCGGAGCCAACTGTTGAGACAAAAGTATTGGGCGTTGTTAAAACACGGGTATTGGACCCAATGTCTGCAGCGTGATACGCCGCCATCAATGCAGCTGTGCCGCTATTAAAGGCAACGGCATACTTTGCCCCCGTATAGGCGGCAAGTTCTCTTTCAAATTCTAAAACTTTTTCGCCTCTTGTGATGATAGGGCTTGAAAGAGCAGACGCAACAGCTTCCACATCTTCAGCTGTGATCTCTTGCTTGGCATAGGGAATAAAAGGTGTAGATGTCAACATTTGATTGGAAATCTCCTTAAATTTCTAAAAGCATGCACCTTTTTCATCTTGTTTGTCAATAGACATAAACCCGTATTTACAGGGTTTATGACTAACAAAAAAACAAAAATCAAGAGAGTCTATTGAAACAAAGAGAAGTCAACATGCCAATGAGGGAGCCAAGAGAGGCTCCTGCGATGATGTCGCTAAAAAAATGGTGGTTTTGACCGAGTAGTCCAAAGACGACAAGCAAAGAGAGTATGGTCCATAGCCACCTTAATTTGGGCAACATCATCCATGCCACTGACATGGCGGCAAAGACAACCCCCGTATGTCCAGAGGGAAAGGATTGATTGAGACTGCTTCCCTGAAAGAAATTGAAACCATAGGCGTTGTCTGGGATAAAAGCAAGGTTGCCTTTCCAGACAAGAGGCCAATATCTGCTGAAGATGAATTTCAATTTGACAATGAAAAATGCCGTGATCATGAGTGAGATCCCCATCAACCATAAGGTTTTGACGCAGTAGGAATCGATATTGAACCCTTTCATTGCAATATAGACTAAAAAAAAAAGAGGCAACGTCCATCCCAAAAGATCGGCAATACCGCTAAAATAGGGCCAAACCTTATAGGCGTTGATTTTGTTCTGATAGACATACAGCGCTATTTCTCGGTCCAAAAAATGGGTGCTGAGCACAACTAAAATAACAGTGACTGCAAGGATGGCTAAGCTGATCAAACAAAAACGCGCATACTCATTCATGCACCACACACTAGATTTCTTGCATAACTTCATTTATTGGACCTTTTACGTATTAACATGTGCAAGTTCTATATAGTCAAGTAAAATTTTCAACAAGCAAAATTTTCAATCACGAGAGATGTATAAATAATTTAGTTTAAAATAATCCCACGTGCTAGTTGATTGTAAATTACGCTGTGTGTTATGTTATTTTCATTTTTTATACGTAATCATCAAACATGACGAGTTCAATTACTTCTTTACATCCCTTATGCCAGGGCGGAAAACTGCAGGCGCAAATAGCGCTCCCGGTTGAAACATCCACCATCGATGACTATTGCAAGCAGCTAAGAGAGTTTTTAAAAGCCCCTTTTAAGCTATGTAAGTCTAATCCAGATTTTGTTCGCCTCATCGAGGCAAAAACGGCGGAAGAGAAAAAGCTACAAGGAACCATTTTACAGGCTTTTTGCAGTATCATGGAAGATAAGACAACTGTTGCCATAACCCCTTTTGCGTACATGAAATATCAAACAATGGTCAAGGGGTTTTTAGAATCTAACTATCACACGCAGTTTCCCTCTCACCTTTTAAATAGCTTTGTACCCCCTCCATTTTCATTTTCTCGGATTGAGTTATTACAATTTTTTGTTTCTCACCCAATGATAGCTAAATACAAGCTCGATGTGATTTCCTATGGCAGCGTACTATTTTCAATCCTGCATCCTAAAATGCCTTTTCAACACAATGACGTCGATATTTTAGTAGTCGTTCAACTCGATGAAAAAACCCGGCAAAATGGGCGTGATTTTCTTCAGGACTTTTCAATAGTTTTAAGTGAATTCTTTTCAGACCACTGTTTTTTTGCAATTAAAGAGTCATTAGCAAAACTTTTAACGCAGATGAATGTAACTTATGACGCTGCAAGTGTTTTGGAAGCTTTATTCAAGAAAGATAAGGCCGTATTACATGGATTGTTTTTTCAAAAGCGCCTTTTTTTGGAAGATAAAATGGAGTTACCTGGGAGGGGGGGGGCATGGGGAATTACATGGGGGGTTATTTACACTTGGTTGCAAAGCCCGTGTAGATCCCCTTTGTGAATGCAATGCAAGCGCAGACACCGAAATCAAAATCGTCTTTCACCCTTTATCTGATCTTTCACATATTACACGGGCAGAAGAGGTTGTCATTCCCCTTTCAGATGCGCTAAAAAGAAGAGTTCCCTTACAACAAGCTGAGCTATCCTTTATCCACATAAATCCCTTAAGTGATGTAAGTTCTCTGCATTCGATCAATCTCGCCCTCTTAGACCATGCATCGCGAAATTCGACCCTTATCAAGACAAGTCATGACGTGTTTACTAAAACATTGCTGCGTCTTGCCTTTTGCCGCTTTTTGAAAAAAGATGAGATGGAAGATTTGTTCTTAATATTTTCAAACCATCATAAAGAGCAAGGCGTTTTTCAAATTTTAGAATATTTGAAAACACATAACTCAACAAGTAATCCAATTGGGATGATCGCATATATTTGGAATTACTACGTTTTAGAAACAACACGATTACCTAAACCATCCAAATTTCTTGATGAATGTCTAAAAAAAATTAAAGAACTGCTTTGCCCAAAAGCTATGTTAAACCTAAAAACGGCAGTTCGAGATGCTAAATTGGCACAAGATCTTGAATTAGAATCACTTTGCAGTGGGGCGGGACATTCCCAAGTGGTGAAGGACCGCCCCACTGCAAATGATTCTGGTTCAAGAGATTGTGGCAAGTTAGCGTCTCCAACTGCCGTTTTTAGGTTAAATAGAGCCACGCAAGTCTTTGATGCAAGCGAAAATGAAACGGCATCCTCCATCACATCATCTGGGATATCCTCAGGGATAAGTGAAATTTCTCAAGACAGCTCTTGGCAGCTGGCAATTGCCGAATGTAACAATCAGCAATTAGTTTGCGCAATCTCTGCTTTCATGCATGCCCTTGCGACAGAATCTTGCGATCAATATACATTGATTTACCTTAAACAAATGACTTATGGTTGTTTTTTGGAAGGAACAAGGGCTTTTGCACTTGCTAATTGGTTTAAGCAAGATCCGCTTTTGCGCGAGGCATTTATTCTGTGTTTTGTTGAAGTTTTTAAGATTCGCAAAAAAAAACTACTCGCTCTACAAGAAGGGGAAGTCCCTCCTCTTTTGCAAAAACCAAAAACACATTTGGAGCAGTTTCTCGCTTTTACCCCTGATGAGCTTGGCCACCATCTCCGCACATGCAAAAAAATTGGCCTTTACAACCCTGAAGACATTATTACAGCTATTTCCTCCTGGAATGAGGAGGAAAAAGACAAATGTTTAAGGACGTGTCTTGGCAATCCCTCGTTAAACAAGTCCTTGCTCACCTTAATTTTTGAAAACATAAAAAACCATCCCAATAAGGAATGGGCGCTGCAAACACTTCTTGAGATGGGAGAGCAACAGTTGCGTCTTGATCCATCGGAGTACCAAGCAATTTATTTGGGATTGCTCGCTGAAGAAAACATCCCACAAACGCTATTTTTAATGGGGTATAAAGGCATTATAGACCACCCAGAGCGATTCTTAAGCTGTAATGAGTCTTTTTTTCAGCAACTGTTTTCAAAAGCTTTGGAAATGATGAGTCAACATCAAGTGCTTGCAGATATCGCGATCTTTCAAAAGGCAATCAAGACAGTCAACTTTAAACGCATTGAATCGACCTTTGTTAAAACTTCGCTAAAGACTGAGTCCCAAACTATTTTAGAAGGTCTTGATGAGGCGTTAGAAAAAGCGATAGAGGTTCAAGCGTTTAAGGCATGTTTTTTAACCCTTGAAAAATGTAAACAAAAAATAAAGAAAAAAGAGTATTGCAATTATTTACTATCACTTATCAAAAAGTGGCCACAAGATAATGAGCTGGATCGCTCCATCTATAAAAAACTTATAGAGACTTTAACTATTGAATTACAATCGCTTAAGCAGGTCGATAAGGAACTTTGCGAAAAATTGATTACAGCAGCTATCTCCCATATGCAAAAGGGCAATGTCGATCAAGTGACCTTGCTTCTTGAATTATGGCAAAATAGCTTTTCTCAAGACAAACTACAGGTCCATTTGCTGAAAAAGTTGTTTCTTTTCCCTTGCAACGGTGAACAGCAATTGCAATTTTATCAATACCGCCAATTGTTTCAACATGATGAACAAATCGCATTATTATTAAAAACGCGCCAAATCCAAATTCAGCTATATACGTGGATGAAGCAAATCGAAAGAGATCCATCTTTATTGAATTATGGCGATGTGTTAATCCTTTTCCATTCATATATAAAAGAGGCTCCTGCCGAACTTCATGAAGAACTCATCGCATTTACAACGCATATTTATCCAAACTTTCTAAACTGGATTGAATGTCATTCAGCTGAAGTGGATACAGAAGAAAAGAGCAGATCTTCTCTTAGTCAATCCATTGTATTGGTTTTCACACATCTTAAGATACAGTTAATCGATGGGAACAAAAGTGTCTCTCAATTAAACCTTGCCTTAATCTTTATGCACTGTGAATTTTTAAGCGATAAGGCCGATCACTACATTTCCACATTATCGCGCTCAAAGTTATCCAAAGAGCAAAAAAGCTATTACGATTATTTACTTATCGAGCGCATTAAAGTGGCCGTAAGATGTAACGATTTTAAAAAAGCGTTAACTTATTTAAAGCAAATGCCAGGGGGATTAGAGCAAGATTATCTATTTATTAATGGAATTAGCAAAGCAACTGAAGCCATTGTTGTTTTACTCTCACGTGGGACCTCATTTGATGGCTATCACAAGGTTTTACAGATCAATGAGATGCTGATCTCTTTATTATGGGAAAGAGGCGAGGGGGCCATTGCCGCTTGTTTTCAATCCCCCTCTTATCACGCGTTTGTCGTCGCCATTAGCTTTGCCTGTACATCGCAAGAGAGATTAGATAAATTAGTACAAAATCTTCTCCCCAAAATAGAGGAAACTATCGTTTGGGAAACCCAATTTGTCAATGATCGCCTATCTGAATTTCATAAGAGAGCGTTCACTGAATCAGAAATCAAATCGCATGTACTCACTTGCTTAACATATGGCCCTCCATATAGCCAATTTTGTGAAGTTTTTTCAGAAAATCTAAAGAAATCAAATCACACCGAATTTGGAAAAACTAACTTTAAAAAATGCGTCCGCCTTTTAGAGCGCGATGTTGTAGTCATGCAACATTTTGACTCCATGAAAACGCAAAACGAATTAGTTGAAGGATGGAAGAGCACTTTTTCGAACATAGACCCCTATATAAATAAAGCAGGTGGAAAAAAGACGCGCAAGTGGCTTCACACATTAAACGAGTATTTTCGTCCGGCAAACGCCTATCCTTTAATGGGCTTATCTTCTCCTAAAGAGAATCTCTTTGAGAAGTTAAAAAGTTTAAATCCTAAAACTTCTTATACAAAGGAAATCCAATTCGCATGCGATAAATGCCAGACAATTTTTCCGAAAAAAGCTGAAGATTTGTGGTTAAAAAATGTGTATAAAATTTTGATCGATAAGCTTATGCCTTTACATCTAAATTTAACACAAAGTTTTGAACCTACATTGGTTGCAAAGATCTTCCTAAGCGATGTGCATGGAAGAGTCTCTTTTTATAAAACGCTTATTTTTAATTTAAGCGCTACGGTCCGCAAGGCTAAGCACCCGTCAGCTGAATATGATGCCTACCTTCCTATTTTTGACCTTGTCATGAATGGATTTATGGCGATGAGTTCCACTGAATCTATAGTCAATCAACGCTTATTTATTTTACGGGAAAGACAAGAGACTTTAAATGAGCTGATCGATCTTTTTGTCTTTTCAAAAACTTCTATAGGAGCTCCAGTTGCACTTACTAAGGAGACGTTGATAATTAAATATATCGCGATCTTAAGTAAGACACAAATTGGAATTATCACAGAAACTCTTTCAGTCCTGATGCTGAATATGTGGGCAAGTTTTCAACGGCAACCTCATTCCTCATCTTCAGAGATCGATACACAACTGGAGACAGTCTTAAACCATTTGGTGTCTCAAGCCACTAATGGAGCACCTGTGATGGCGTTCAAAATATTCCTTGACCCCAAAGAGATCGCAGAAGCAGTTTGGACGATCATCCATTATGGACTTGCCTTTGTAGAGGTCTTTGTAGAGGCTGTATATGACCTGCAAAAAGAGGGAAAAAATGAAGTGGTGACAAATCCCGTTTCTAGGTTTAACCTAGATCCGGCAGTTCGAGATGGCAAATTAATGCAAGATCTTGAATTAGAATCACTTTGCAATGGGGTGGGACATTCTCAAAGGGTGTTGGACCGCCACAGCGCAAATGATTCTGGTTCAAGAGATTGCGTTAAGTTGCCGTCTCCAACTGCCGGATTTAGGTTTAAGCCTCTTATTGAGCAATGCAAGGTAATACTTAAAATAGCGACCCAAATAGCTCTTCATAGCTCGCCGTCCGAAGAAGATCCATCAAGTAGTAGCTTCTCTTCGCGGCTTTTGAAGTTTTTACAAGGGATTAAGGAAAGTGATGCCGAGGTCGTTGCAGAGTTACATGGCTTATATCAATTTGCACAAAGAGAAGAAAATCTTCCCTTCCGTCAAGAGTTCTTAAGTAGACTTAGTGTTATTTTGGAGCTTACAGTACAAGGAAATGAATTGTGCAAGAAGGATATTGACTTTACTCAATGCATTGAGTAAAAGATGTTTCTTCATTTTCCCGGTTTAAGATCAAGTATAAAGAGGGAAGGACGAATAATGTTAAGATCGTCGAGGAAATAATTCCCCCAATGACAACAGTTGCAAGTGGCCTTTGCACCTCGGCGCCGCGCCCAGTGGCAAGCGCCATGGGAATAAAGCCAAGGGATGCCACAAGCGCTGTCATCAAAATCGGGCGAAGGCGCATGAGCGATCCCTTTATGATGGCATTTTCTAAGGTGTAATGCCTTTCTTCATGCAAGCGCTTGATAAATGAGAGCATGACAATCCCATTCAACACGGCAACACCTGATAGGGCAATAAATCCAACGCCTGCCGAGATCGATAGCGGAATATCTCTTAACGCCAAGAAAATGACGCCGCCAGTTAACGCCAGAGGAACACCTGTAAAAATAATCATGGCGTCTTTAAAAGAGCCAAAAGTGGAAATCAATAAAATAAAGATAAGGCCAAGCGCAATCGGAACTACAATTTTTAACCTTTCTGCAGCAGAGATGAGCTGCTCAAATTGCCCACCCCACCCTAGCCAATAGCCAGCAGGGATCGATACACTCTCTTTAATTTTATGCTGCGCTTCAGCGACAAATCCGCTCAAATCCCTTTCTCTTACGTTTGCCGTGACATTTAATACTCTTTTCCCATTTTCTCGGCTGATTTGATTGGGGCCTTCTTTAATTTCAAAATCGGCAACATCCCCTAAAAGGATCACATGGGGCATATTTGCTTTGTCTGCAGAATGAGACTCTAATGGAATCGGGATGCGTTTTAAAGTGTCTAAGTCTTCTCTTAAGCTTTCTGGAAGCCTTACCACAATGTCAAAGCGTTTATCTCCTTCAAAGACTTCTCCCGCTTGTTTTCCACCCATAAAGACCGAGACAACTTCTTGCACGTCGGCTATATTTAATCCATAGCGCGCTAGTTTCTCTCTATTGATGGCGATGGTCAATATCGGCAGTCCTGATGTCTGCTCGATCTCTACGTCTGCAGATCCTACAATCAATTTTAATGCCTCTTCAATCTTTTTACCGGTATCTAAAAGCACTTGCATATCATCGCCAAACACTTTGACTGCGACATCGCTTCTCACTCCTGAAATCAATTCATTAAATCGCATTTGGATCGGCTGTGTGAATTCATAATTATTTCCAGGAAGCTCTCTTAATGCCTTTTCAATGCGCGCGACAAGCTCAGCGCGTGGCAATCTTGGATTTGGCCACTCTGATCTTGGTTTCATGATGACAAAGCCATCGGCAACACTTGGCGGCATCGGATCTGTGGCTATGTCTGCTGTTCCGATCTTAGAAAAAGTTCCCTTCACTTCTGGTATCTCTTTTAACTTCTCTTCTACGACATCCTGCATTGCCAGAGCTTGAGATAAACCAGTGCCAGGGATTCTTAAGGAGTGAATGGCCATATCGCCTTCATCGAGATTGGGCAAAAACTCCCCTCCCATTCGACTTGCAAGTAATAGGCAAAAAATGACAAATACGGTGGCCGTTAACACAACCAAATAGCGAGAGGATAGAGCAATCTTTAATAGTGGCTCATATACCGTTTTGGCTAAATGCAAAAGTCCATTTTCCTTCTTGGCCATCTTATTGCCTAAAAATGCCGCAACAGCTGCCGGAATAAAGGTTAAAGAAAGTAAAAGAGCCCCTGTCAATGCCAACAGCACCGTATATGCCATCGGATGAAACATTTTCCCTTCGATACCTGTCAGGGTCAAGATAGGCAAATACACGACCATGATAATTAAAACGCCAAAAACACTTGGACGGATCACTTCTTGAGTAGCTTCTAACGTCACTTGGCGCCTTTCATCTTTGCTAAGGAGTCGATTTAATTTATGTTGCTCTTCAGATAGCCTCCTTAAGCAGTTTTCGACTATAATAACCGCGCCATCGATGATAATACCAAAGTCAATAGCGCCAAGGCTCATCAAATTGCCGCTGATTTTACTTTCCACCATCCCGGTAATAGCAAAGAGCATCGAAAGAGGGATGACAAGAGCTGTTAAAATGGCGGCGCGAAAGTTTTTTAAAAGCACAAATAAGACAATGACGACAAGTAATGCCCCTTCAAGTAAGTTGTTTCTTATTGTCTCTATCGTCGCATCGACTAAAATTGTTCTATCGTACACTGGATCCGCAATCACCCCTTTAGGGAGAGTTTGATTGATCTCTTTGATTTTTTCTCCGACAGCATGAGAAACCTCCCTGCTATTTTGCCCCATGAGCATGAACACAGTGCCCAAAATAACTTCCTCTCCATTTGCCGTCGCAGCGCCAGTTCTTAGCTCTTTTCCCAAATCCACATCAGCTACATCTTCAATATAGATAGGATGTCCATCTGCCACTTTAACGACAATTTTGCGAATTTCCTCTATATTCTTCACTTGTCCTGAAGATCTTATCAGATATTGTTTTCCACTTTTTTCGACATACCCGGCTCCGACATTGGAATTATTTTCTTTCAATGCTTTGATAATATCGTGAAGGCCTATCTGATAGGCGATCAATTTATCGGGATAAGGGGTGACGTGAAATTGCTTTACATACCCGCCTATCGCACTTACATCCACAACTCCTTTCGTATTGCGAAGCTGAGGCTTAATGATCCAATCTTGAATCGTTCGTAAATCTGTCGGGGTATATTTGCCTTTTTCTTTAGATGGATCTTCTTTTACCACATACATAAAGATCTCGCCAAGACCTGTGGCAATAGGGCCCATGACAGGTGTAATCCCATCTGGCAGCTTGACTTTGACTTCTTGTAATTTCTCACTGATTAAAGGCCTTGCAAAATAGATGTCGGTGCCATCTTTAAAGGCCACAGTCACTTGGGATAGACCATATTTTGAGAGCGATCTGGTATAATCTAAGTGGGGAAGACCGAGCATTGCAGTTTCAATTGGGAATGTGATCCTTTGCTCGGCCTCTAAGGGAGAAAACCCAGGCGCTTCGGTATTAATTTGCACTTGGACATTTGTGATATCGGGAACGGCGTCAATGGAGAGGCGCTGATAATTATAGATCCCAAAAAAAACCAATACAAGGACTCCAAGGAATACGATCCAACTTTTCTCGATTGAAAATTTAATGATTTTATCCAGCATCGCCACACTTAATGTTCATGTTTTGCCCCAGATTTTTCTAAATCGGCCTTCAAAATATAGCTATTTTCAGCTACGTAGTGATCGCCATCATTTAAGCCGGTGATGATTTCGACAAAACCCTGACTTTTCCTTCCTACTTTAACAGGAGCTACTTCAAATATATGACCAACTGCAATAAATACCACATCCCAGTCTCTAAATGTCTGCAAAGCGCTCTCTTTTACCGCAACCCTTGCAAAACCCTCGTCTACTGCAATCTCCCCTGAAACAAAAAGACCTGGTTTCCATAATCCATCCAAATTAGATAGCGTAACCCTTGCCACAACACTTTGCGTCACCTCATTTCCAATGGGTGAAAGATAAGAAATAGCGCCTATCTGCTTTAACTTGCCGTCAAGGCTTTTCACCTCGACTTGGTTGCCAACTTTTATTTGCGAAACGTAGCTTGTGTAGATATGAAGTTCCACCCAAACGCTGCTTAAATCGGAAATGGCAAACACATTCTCTTGACCTGAGACATACATCCCCTTATTGATCTCTTTTTTGATGATGGTGCCGCTCATTTCAGCTTTAATCTCATAATTTTGTAAGCTATCATTGCTCTCGATGATGGCAATTGTCTCACCCTTTTCAACCTTATCGCCAAGCTTTTTATGGACAGCTTTGACCACTCCTGCAAACCTTGGAGCGATAGAAACAGTTGATTCTGCATCGGGGACGATCTTGCCCATGGCGTTTAAAGTGATGGCCAGATTTTTTGAACTCGCTTTCGCAACTGCAATCCCATTGGCTGAAATGGCTTCTTGCGTCAGTTCCACTCTTCCCTCATATGTGGCATACTCCCAACTGTAAGATTTCCCTTTATACTGAGCTGCAATCTTCACTTTAAATGAGTGGGGCTCACTCGCTTCTACTGTACTTTCTAAATAGGTGCTCTCTTGTTTAAATGGAATGTTTTCTTTGCGATTAATGCGCTCTAATTGCATCTTTATGGTCACATCTGATGGTTGAATAGGGGCGCCCTTGTCGTAAAAGTAGATCCTAAACTTTGGCGGCGTCCCTTCTGGCTCAAATATAGTCACTTCAATTTGAAAATCATCTTCTTGCAAGAGTCTGCCATTGTGAGGACCTCTTTTAAAATCTTCCTGAGCATGCTCACTTTCTTCAGATGGATGTGCATTCGCAACATTAGGTTTAAAATAAATAAATCCTATTGCAACTGCTGTTGCAATGAGAAATAAGACAATTAAAGTGATCTGTAGCTGTTTATTATTCATTTTTAATTAGTCCTAATGAGTCCTTGAAGAATTGCCAAAGCCTTATGATACTCTCCTAAAGCTTGTATATAGCGCATTTGAGACGCTCTATACATTTTTTCGGTTTCAAGCATTTCTAAATAATTATACCTTGCTAACTCATACCCCTTATGACTAAAGTCGTAAGCCTTTTGAGCCGCTGGAAGAACCTTGTTTTTAAAAAAGTAGAGCTCATCTTCTGCCTTTTGAATCGTTAAATAGGAAGTGTTTAATTCTGTCAAAAGCTTCACCCATACAGCGTCTTTTTCATGTTCTAACTTTTCAAGATTCTCTCTTGCTTCCCAAATTTTTCCTTGATTGCGGTCATTGATAGGTAAAGGGATTGCGACCCCCACCACGTAGGTCCACTTATTATCTTCTTTTAAATAGCGAGGTCCCCCTCTTACATTGACATCTGGGTACGCCATACTTTTTTCAAGTGCCACTTGAGCTTTGCGCACGCTGTATTCCAAGGAAAATCTGGCAATTTGGGGATGCTCTTGAATGAGCTTGCCCATTTCTTCAAGCGAAATGAGCTTAGCTGGCCAATCTAGATTACCGGTTACGCTAAAACTATCGCTACAAACGCAAGCTTGCGCATCAGTTATACTCCCCACAGCACTCCCTATGGCACTCCCCACAGCACTCCATTGAGCTGCTAATTTAAGTTTAGCATTTTTAAGCTCCCTTTGCGCATCTTTAAGATCAAGCTCTGCTGTACTTAATAAAACAATAAAATTCGCTTCTTCAATGGGAGAGGCTTTCCCAGCTTTTACCCGTTTATCCACTGCTTGAGAAAAATCTTGCAATCCCTTAAGACTCTCTTCTAAAAACGAAATTTTCTGTTGCTGAATGAGCGTTTCGATAAACAACAAACTAGTCTCAACGAAAAGTTCCCTTTTTTTCACTTCATAATCGACAAAGGTTTTATCTTGCTCCATTTTAGCAAAATTCATGCGCGCTTGCCTCTTGCCTCCAAGTTCTATCTGCTGGCTTAATAAAAATGTGGTTTGCATGATAGGGCGATGGATATCTTCTGATTCTACATCCAACCCCGGGTTTGGATAAAGCGATGACTGTAGGATTTTAGCATCAGACGCTCTTAAATCGTAACTAAAAGTCTTAAGTTCTGGATTATTCAATAATGTAAGTGTCCAAACATCATTAAATGAATATGCACTTTTGCAAGGCTGCTCTGCAAAAAGAACACTGAAAAATGAAGAAAGCAAGAAAAACATGCTGATGAATATACTCAAGCCACCTGAATCCTGGAATTTTGACAAGGAGGCGGCGCAAGTTTTTTGTGTCTGGAACGAGCGACCATTGCCATAGGCAAGCGCTAAGTGAAGACCAAAAAATTGCAGCCAAGCCAACGCCGTCAAAATTCCAGGATTCAGGTGGCTTGAGTATATACGCATAACTACCTAAGCTACTTCAAAATTTCTTTTTGATAAAGAGAAAACAACATCTTGAATTTCCCTAAAGCTTTTCTCATTAAGCCAGCCTCGAAGGGCGGCAAATTTTGAGTTCTCTTTTGAGTTCCCTTGTGTATAAATCTAAATTATAAAAAATTAATTTACAACCACTTGCACATCGTTTTTCAAGGAGAAAATTGACACTTAAAAAAATACGCCATACTCCACCTTTGATGATCAAAGATTTACATCAAAAGATCTCACCTTTCTCGATAATTTCCTTGCGAGGTATGATAGGATCGTGGTAGATTCTTGCGGGTAATTGCTTCAGAGACCTTTGTGGAAACGTTGTTTATAACTTTTAAAAGGACTTAAATCCCACATGATTGCCCATGATAACATGATTGCCTGTGATGAGATGCTTGCCTGTAATAATCGAGAAGCTTGGAATAACTTCCTTACCTTTATTAAAGAGAAAACTTCTGCCACAGCCTTTAGCAACTGGCTTTCCCCAATTGTCGTCATCGATGATACAGAAGGCGAGATCACCCTTGAAGTGCCTAATATTTTCGTACAAGAATATCTGCTATCCAACTATAAACAAGACCTTTGTGCTTTCCTCCCCGTCAATGCAGATGGCCTGCCAGCTATTAAGTTTGTGATCGCGCAGTCTAAGGGAAAGCAAACATTTAGCAAAACTGAAAGCGCGTTAAGTTTACCCATTATATCCCACCCCTCTTCTAATGCTTATGCGTTAAAGTTGAACCCAAACTACCGTTTTGAGACCTTTATCGAGGGAGCCACAAATCAATTTGTCAAATCAGCAGCAATGGGCGTTGCGTCGCGCCCCGGAATGTCTTATAACCCCCTTTTCATCCACGGTCCAGTAGGTCTTGGTAAAACCCATATGCTGCATAGCATTGGCCATTATGTCGGGGAACACCACAAAAAGTTAAAGGTCCAATGCATCACGACAGAGGCCTTTATCAATGAACTTGTCGATAACTTAAGGAGTAAATCGGTCGATAAGATGAAGCGGTTTTACCGCTCCGATGTCGATATTTTGCTTGTCGATGATATCCAATTCTTACAAAACCGCTTAAACTTTGAAGAAGAATTTTCCAATACGTTTGAAACGCTCATCAATCAAAATAAACAAATTGTCATCACAAGCGATAAACCCCCTTCCCAACTGAAGCTATCGGAACGGATTGTCGCACGGATGGAATGGGGACTTGTCGCACACGTTGGGGTCCCAGAACTTGAGACGCGCGTTGCAATCTTACAGCATAAAGCTCAGCAAAAAGGACTAGATATTCCAAGCAATGTCGCCTTTTTCATCGCAGAGCATATTTATAACAATGTAAGACAATTAGAAGGCGCTGTCAATCGTTTATCAGCACAATCGCGTTTACTTAACCTTAAAATTACCGAAGAACTCGTCCAAAGAACGCTTAGCGAAATGCTTCAAAAAGCGCCTCATGAAAAAATTTCTTTAGACAACATCTTAAAATGTGTGGCCACAGTCTTTCAGGTGCGCGTTAGCGACATCAAGGGATCTGCGCGCACTAAAGATATAGCGCTTCCGCGCCATGTGGCCATGTATCTTGCGTGGAAGTGGATCAATGAATCGCTTCAGATGCTTGGTGCCTCATTCGGCAAGACCCACTCCACTATTTTGCATGCCTGCAAAAACATAGAAAAGAAAATTGAAGGCGATGAGACGCTGCGCAAGCAGATCCAAATGGTTGAGCGAAATATTAGACACTAGCTTTTTTTCCATTTGCGATAGATAAAAAAGGCGATCGCAAGAAAAAGAAGAATACCTCCTACGACCAGTTTCACACCTGGCTTTTCAAAGCCATTTATCACCGACATACAATAAGTTCCAAAGAAATATCCAATAGAAAGAAATGTAGAAACCCAAAGCAGGGCTCCAGTATAGGCAAAAAGGGCAAACACGCGATAATGAAGGTAGCTTGTGCCAGCGATAAGTCCTGTAAAATGGCGAACGCCGGGAACAAAGTACCCAATAGGCAGCGTCCATTTCCCCCATTTTTCAAACCAGTCATGAACTTTTGCAAGCTTGATATCGTTTAATCCAACCCATTTACCGTATTTGTGAACGAAAAAAATGCCTACTGTTCTACCGATATAATAGCTTGTTGTAATCCCACAAATACTACCGGCATAAGCGGCAATGACTGTGGAAATCACCGGCATGGTTTCAGCCTGCATCATCATTCCTGTGAGAACCATAAGAGTTTCTTCAGGAATTGGGACTGCAACGATTCCTATTGCCAGCACAAAAAATAAAACGATGGGACCATAGTTCACAAGCCATGCGACAAAGGCTTCATTTTGTATTACACATTCCATGGAGGCCTAAAGATGATAGGTTTGAAAAATCGTCGATTCAAGATGCGCTGCATCTTCTGCAAATTTGCGGATCCCTTCAGCTAGCTTTTCCGTCGCCATCGCATTGTCATTTAGCATAAGGCGAAACAGCTTTTCATCCATTGTTAACTTTTTAAGCGGCAGGCGCTTTGCATTGTCCACGTTTAGTTTACAAACAGCTGTCCCCTCTTTTTCAGAAAGCTCTTGTAAAAGAGCTGGCGAGATCGTGAGCAGATCACACCCCGCTAGTTCGATAATTTCACCTATATTGCGAAAACTTGCCCCCATCACTAAAGTTTTATAGTCAAATTTTTTATAATAATTATAAATTTCAGTCACAGAGAGCACCCCAGGATCTTCATTGGGAGGGTAGTTCTCTTTTCCTTGATTTTTCTTGTACCAATCTAAAATGCGGCCAACAAAAGGAGAGACTAAAGTAGCGCCGACATCAGCTGAGCAAATCGCTTGGGCTAAACTGAACATAAGCGTCATGTTGCAATGGATCCCCTCCTTTTCCAAGCACGATGCAGCTTGTATCCCTTCCCAGGTAGAGGCGAGTTTTATTAAGATTCTCTCTTTGGGAATCCCTCTTTCTTTATACATGTTGATAAGCCCGCGCGCCTTTTGTATGCTTCCTTCGACATCAAAAGAAAGGCGAGCATCGACCTCTGTAGAGACGCGGCCTGGGATAATTTTTAAAATTTCGATACCGAAATTCACCACCAATCTGTCCATAAGCAAAGCGCTCTGATGAACGGATGAAGCAGACTTTTGTTTGCAATATTCAACAGCTTCGTCAATCAAATGGGTGTATTGGGGCTTTTTGGAGGCTGCTAAAATTAAGGAAGGGTTTGTCGTCGCATCAATTGGCGAGTAAGCCTTTATAGCATCGATATCCCCTGTATCACTGACGATGGTCGTCATCTTGCGAATTTGTTCAAGCATATTATTTGACATTCTTGCCCTACTCTTTTATGGTAATTTGTTCTTTTGTAGGCTCTATCCTAAAATTAATTGCCACCTTTTGTCCATCCATCACGAGATCAAGGCTTGAGTTAAGGCGCGTTAAAAGAAGCTTATATGGGATTTTGACGTGGTGCTCTTTAACGTCTACCCCGATAGAGGCCTTACTTAAAATTTCTTGCGAATCGTGGATCTGACGACAGAGGGCTTCAAATAATTTCAATTCGCGAATTAAGATCGGGTCGGAAAATGCATACCCTCTAGCGCACTCCTCACAACGCAAATTGTGGTGGCTATCCAGATCAAAGATCGAAAAATAAATAGGAGTGCTACATGAAAGACATTTAAAATGTAAAGTGCGACCTTTTTGCATTTCTCAAAACACCTGTATTAAAATGTGGATTGTAACACGATTTGGACTATAAATCCAAGCTATTACTTTCTTTGAATACACATAAATTTGACGCACATAGAGGATATGTAATCGGTAGTTTAAAGAGATTCAAGATCCTAAGCGATAAATACAGAAATCGAAGAAAAAGGTTTGGTTTGAGATTCAATCTTATTGCAGGGATCTACAATTTTGAACTCAACGCAGAGACGGAGAGTCGGAGAGACGCGGAGAAACAGGCTATAAGCCATTGACTACCCTACACCATCCATCTATAAGACGTTGTTGTCCAAAATTGATTACCAAACCTAGTTTAAGATTGGTTAATCGTAAGTAGGTCAAAACTTGGGTTTTATGAACAGCTAACACAGTTTCTGTAGCTTTTACTTCGATTATCTCTGCGTCTCTCCGGCTCACCGCCTCTGCGTTAGTCATAAAATACCTCGATCTTTTTGGATATTGTTCTCATTTTTTTGTTCTTGAAAGAGGAGAGTATGCTGAAAACTTTAATTACGCAAGAGGTCTAATAAAAATTTTTGGTATAAAAACCATCCGGACATAACGTCTCTGAAAATCGATTTGCCCTTATAGTGACTTGCCTACCCTCACAAAGCGCTTGAATAACGACTTCTTTTAGCATATCGGAAAGGATCAACTTTTGTCCCCCCAAAAAAGAGATACACGCATCGCAATATTTTTCGCTCGTTTCCACTTCAACCATGACGCGTCCAGGCGCAATCTCCGTAAAAGCAAACGTTAAGACCGATAAGCAAAACACTTCATCAGCAGCTGTCATGATAAGCTCTGCATTCATCCCATTAAAGTGATTGCTTGTGTTTAGATATATTTTTTGACATCCACCTGAAGGGCAATCTGCACATATGGCCAAATGATCCCACTGGCTTCTTTCATCGCCAGATCTTTTGCAAAGATTCCCACATGCAGCAAAAAATAGCAGTGCAAGGCAACTCAAAAAAGGGAAAAACCGATTGGTTAAAGACATTACCCCTAATGATGGCCGTGGCAGTGGCTATGTCCCGAGGTATTTTGAACGGCAACGGCCACAACTGCCACAACAAGAATAGTGCCTAAAGCAATAGCTGGGGCTAAACTTGTCGAACGGCAGCATTCTGTATAACCGCACCCACCATTGTCGACGACGACTTCCTCAGCGCGTAAGGGAGAGTCTATGATGCCGGCAAAAAGAGCTGCCAATATTACCATGAAAAAACATCGATTCACTAATTTCATATTCGGTTCCATTATCAATAATCTTAAAATTCGCTACAAAACTTGTGAAAGGTCTAAATGTGCGTATGACCGTGGCGACCAGAATCTTTCGCAATGCAAACAACGGCCACAACAACTGCCACAACACCCACAGCAATGACAGGAGCAAGCCTTGTAGAATTACAGCAATCGCTATATCCTGCGCAGCAACTATCCCAATCACAATTGTCATTGCCAACATATGGCGCTGCGTAGGTCTTTGTGCCTGCGGTAAGCTGTCCAAGTGACGATCCAATTATTGCCACTGACGTCATCAAAGTTATCCCTAAATTTCCAAATTTCATCTTTCCACCCTCCTATCACATTTAAGTTTCATTTAACTTAAACCCTGACTTTTTAAGCAACAACTTTTTAAAAAATACTGGATTAGGTAAATTTTAACGACTGAAAGGCTGCGAAAAAATCCTTGTAATAGGTTGCAAACTCGCAAGCAAGAGCTGCAGCTGTCATGATGTAGATCGTCTGATCTTTTTGTAAAATGACGTGCATCATCCGCACCTCTCCCCAATTCGTCTTCGTATCTACCTGTGATAAACTCGCAACTCCTGCCTCAGTTTTTACATTGCCAAGATCTTTCCATACGAACCCTTTTGAGGCATTGATTTCTTTAATTTTCTTTAAATACTGCGCAAGTGTTCCTTTATACTCTTCAACTCCAAGATTAATCGAAGGGGGAAATTCATTGATTCCCTTTCCAATCACCATGACTTTAACGCTTTTGGGAAGATCTTTCGCTTCTGCAAAGCGCCAGCCAATAGGCGCGTTAAAAGTAATTGAGCCGCTCTCTTTTTCTGTTTTTTCTCGTATGGCTTGAGTTTGAACTTGATCTGCCGACAAAAGCGGCATCCACTGAATTGTTCCAATTAAAATATATGCTAAAATCCTTGTCATTGCATCCTCAAATATTTTATACATTTTTCAATCGCTTGACCTCGATGAGAGATGGCGTTTTTTTCTGCAATGGGCATGGCGGAAAGTACCATGTCTTTTCCATCGGGGAGAAAGACGGAAGAAAGCGGGATACCGATCTCAAGTGCGACGGCTGCTCGCTCCAAAATGATCCCTTGGCATTGACCTTGAAAAATGATGATCTTTTGATCTGGGCGATACAGCGCAATCACTGAAATAAAGCAGGCTCTTCGGTTTTTTTCGTTTGCCATTCTCGTTAAGAAAAATTCAAGCCACTTTTCATCACTTGCCTTTTCACCTGCTCCAAAGCGGCGCGTTTTGACGCCAAGCTCCCCTTGTAGCGCTTCGACCACAATTCCCGAATCATCGGCAATGGTGGGTAGCAATAGCTTTTGACCAAAATATTCGGCTTTCAAAATGGCATTTGCTTCATAGGTATCGCCCGTTTCTTCTACGTCCTCTTTAATTCCCGCCTCATCGAGTGAAATGAATTTGAAGGGTAGTCCGCAAAGAGCCTCAGCTAACTCTTTGTACTTACCTTTATTTCGTGTGGCGATTGCAATTGTCTGCATATTTGCGGGTACTTGTACCGAAAGTGTTTCAAAATTTGGTTTTTGGCTTTGAGAAAAACCCGCGATCGAACGATCGGAACCTGCCCCATATTATCATATTGGGTTGGTTCCGATCGTTCGATCCCGGGGATTTTTTCTTTGCCAAAAACCAAATTTTAAACACTTTCGGTACAAAAGTAATAGGTAAAAGAAAATAGCAGAAAGGATCGCCGCGTAGATCCACTCTTTATAAGGATAATGCTTTTCTAAGGAAGAGTCTTTCGGGTTATGCCCATTATACCAAAGAGTAAAGCGCTCTTTATCTAGATCTTTAATTGCCTGCTCTGCTGCATAGCGATTGAGATAATGGGTTTGGTTCCAAAGCATTTTGCCGCTAAATGGTCGCCCTTCTATGCTGTACTGATACGTAGAGGCTAGCATATAATCGTCGTCAGATTTTTCAACTATTTCCCAGAAAATCGGAGCACTAAGGGTCGTTTTTTCAGACAACTGATGATAGTGGATCGTCAGGTAGCAGGCAAGCGCGCCATAGCCAATAGCTGATAACAACACAATGGCCAAAAGGCCTTTCCATAATTCTCGTAAATACAAGGGTGAATCTCCAAAACTTTATACCGAAAGTGTTTCAAAATTTAATGTTTTTGTGGATTAAGCGCTAGTGATAAATATAAAATTGGAGTATCCTGCTTTCAAACACGCAAAGTTTTGGATAAGGAATGCACTCCATGAAAACACTTGAAACGGGCGATGATAAGATCAAGCATATCTGCAAGCTCTTAAAAGAGGAATCTCTTGAGCCGGCCAAACAAGAAGCAAAAGAGCTGATCGAGGCGGCAAAACAAGAAGCTGCAAGTATTATTTCCAAAGCCAAAAAGGAAGCCGATACCATTGAAAAAGAGGCAAAAGCCAATGTAGAAAAAGAGCGCATAAGTTTTCAATCGACTCTGCAGCAAGCAGCTAAAAACACCTTAGAAGCCCTTAAATTGCGCATAGAAAAAGAGTTTTTTAATAGTAGCCTTCCCTCTATCATTGCAGACGGAATCAACCTTCCAAATTTGATCGCAGACCTTGTTGAGGCAATTGTAAAGGCTTTAGAGAAAGAGGGTCTCTCTTGTGACCTGACTACCCAAATTCCAAAAAGCATCGATCCTGCAAAGGTTGTCGCGCTTCTTGCCCAAGAGACTTTAAAAAAGCTTAAAAACAATTCCATTGAAATCGGGGACTTTGCAGCAGGAGTAAAAGTGATTGCCTCTTCTCAACATATCACAATCGATATGTCAGAAAATGCTTTAAAAGAGCTTTTATCAAGCTACGTCTTAAGGAAAGAGTTTCGCAAAATGATATTTTCTCAAGATAGCGAGTAGTCTAAACGATGAGCTATTATTTTCTTGGCATCCTTTTACCTAAAATTGAAATCGGTAAACCCCCTGAAATGTCCTTTCAAGAGTTTAACACTTTCATGAAAGATAATTTACGCGCAGGCGATTATCAAAAGCTGCTAAGGCTTCGCCACCTCTATGATATCGCCAATTTAAGATTTTATTGGAAGGAGGCGCCACTTGGGCCTTATGGCACTTTTAATCTATTAGAACTTGAAGATGCCCTTGCTACGCGCACAATGTTGCCAGGCTATGTCTTTGCCTTTTTAGACCAATACCTCACAAACGAGATGCGCCTTTTGCACTACTCACAACTTCTAGGAACTTTTTTTCAAGAAGAGATCAAAAAATCTTCCGGCATTATCCAAGGCTATTATAAATTTGAGAGAGAAGTTAGGCTTACCCTTCTTGCTTTTCGCGCAAAATCGCTGCAAAGGGATCTTGAAGTCGAGCTGCAATATGAAGACAAAGGGGATGAAATCATCGTCCACATCATGGAGCAAAAAGATGCTTATGGCTATCAGCCTTTACCTCAATACGCGGATCTTAAAAATATTATCCAAGACTTCAATCAAGATCCTATCATCCTTCATAAAGCCCTCTTAGAATACCGTTTTAATCGGATAGAAGAGATGTTTGATGATAAGTTTTTTTCAATCGATCGCTTCGCAGGCTATATGTTACAGCTTATCATGGCAGAGCGCTTTTATCAAATGAATCACCCTTTAAATGTAGAAATGGCAAGCTAATATGACAAACAATCAAAAGACTCCCTTTAAGCATGCAGAAGGAAAAGTGGTAAAAGCCTTTGGAAATTTACTCCATGTGGCCTTTACAGGCGACATACGCCAAGGGGAAGTCGCCTTTGTAGAAGTACAAGGCGTCACACTCAAAGCTGAAGTGTTAGAAATTTCAGATCACATCGCCAAACTTCAAGTCTTTGAAGACACTCGTGGGGTTGGCCTTGACACAAAAGTTAATTTTACAGGTAAATTGTTAGAAGCAGAACTAGGACCTGGTCTTCTTAGCACAATCATCGATGGCCTGCAAAATCCCTTAACTGAAATTGCAAAAAGTGAAGGGTACTTTTTACCAAGAGGGCTCTACCTGGCCCCTTTAGATCGGGAAAAAAAGTGGAATTACATCCCAAAAGCAGAGCTTGGCAAAAAAGTATCTCGCGGCGATAGCCTCGGAGAAACATTAGAGGGAAAATTCCATCACCAAATCATGCTCCCATTTTCCCATTATGGAACCTACACCATCACTTGGGTGATTACTGCTGGCGCTTATACAATCGATACAGTAGTGGCAAAGGCACTAGATACCTTTGGCCACGAACACTCCTTTACGATGGTGCAAAAGTGGCCCATCAAGTCAACGCTTTGCTGCGGAGACAAAATAAAGCCTTACAAAATGATGGACACGGGCAATCGGATTATAGACACCCAATTTCCTCTGGTTAAAGGGGGGAGCTTTTGCACTCCGGGGCCGTTTGGAGCTGGAAAAACTGTGCTTCAGCACCACCTTTCAAAATTTTCTGCAGTCGACATTGTCATCGTCACAGCATGTGGCGAAAGAGCTGGAGAAGTGGTGGAAATATTGCAAGAATTTCCCCATTTAATCGATCCCCATACGGGAAACACTTTGATGGAGCGCACAGTCATCATCTGCAACACCTCCTCAATGCCTGTTGCAGCAAGAGAAGCTTCCGTTTATCTCGGTGTCACTATTGCAGAATATTACCGCCAGATGGGCCTTGATGTCTTAGTCCTTGCCGACTCAACGTCGCGCTGGGCGCAGGCGATGCGCGAGATGTCCTCTCGACTTGAAGAGATTCCTGGAGAAGAGGCCTTTCCGGCTTATCTATCGTCAAGAATTGCCAATTTCTATGAAAGATCAGGAGTCCTTAGACTTAAAAACGGGAAAGAGGGCTCTTTGACAATTGGCGGCGCAGTTTCACCTGCCGGCGGCAACTTCGAAGAGCCTGTCACCCAAAGCACTTTAAGTGTGGTAGGGGCATTTTTAGGCCTTTCCCGCGAAAGGTCTGATTCGCGCCGCTATCCTGCAATCGATCCTCTTATCTCGTGGTCTAAGTATGTGCAAGACACATCAAAAGAGATCGGCATAAAAGTTGAAAGGTGGGGAGATTATGTCAAACGGGCGCATCTTCTCCTTATCAAAGGCAATGAAATAGGCAAACGGATGGAAGTCGTCGGAGAAGAGGGCATCTCACTTTCTGACATGATCCTCTACCTTAAGGCAGAACTATACGACTTTAGCTATCTGCAGCAAAATTCTTTTGATAAAGAAGACACCTACTGCCCGGTAGAAAAGCAAATTCCCTTATTTCTTTTGATCAACAAAATTTTCGATAAGACTTTTGATTTTTCCACTCACGACGAGGCGAGAAAGTACTTTTTACATCTGCAAAATCAGATTAAAAATATTTGTTTTATGTCTATTAAAACTGATGCCTTCCATATAGCATTAAATACTATTGATGAATTAGTGAGGTAAGACATGAAAATTGTCTATGATAAGATCCATTCTATGCGCGGCAACCTGATCACAGTGACGGCAAGCGATATTTCCCTTGGTGAACTTGCCAGCATTACTCTTGCCGATGGGCGTAAGGTGCTCGCCTCCGTCATTAGAATAGATGGCCATTTAGCAACGCTTCAAGTCTTTCAAAATACACGCGGCATCTCCACAAACGATAAGGTTACGTTTTTAAAGCGGCAGATGCAGATCAATTTTAGTCCATCGCTTCTTGGCAGACGCTTTAATGGCTCGTTTTTGCCGATTGATGGGGGACCTGAAATTATCGGAGAGCCCACAAATATCCAAGGCACATCCTTTAATCCTGTAAAAAGGGTCGTACCAAGGGAGATGGTGCGCACCAACATCCCTATGATCGATATGTTCAATTGCCTTGTCAAATCGCAAAAAATTCCCATCTTTTCTATCGCAGGAGAGCCTTATAATCCCCTTTTAATGAGAATTGCCAATCAGACCGATGCAGATGTCGTGATCATCGGTGGCATGGGGCTCACCTTTAAAGACTATCAAGCCTTTATCGATAATGCCGAGGAGTTTGGCTCTCTCAATAAGACGATCATGTTCATTCACCAAGCGACAGACCCGGCTGTGGAATGTCTACTCGTGCCGGATTTAAGCCTTGCCACCGCCGAAAAATTTGCAATTGAAGGAAAAGATGTCTTAGTCCTTTTAACCGACATGACCTCCTTTGCCGATGCGATTAAAGAGATTTCGATTACGATGGATCAAATCCCTTCAAATAGAGGATATCCAGGCTCGCTTTATTCCGATCTTGCCAGCCGCTATGAAAAGGCTGTCTTAATTCAAGGTAGCGGCTCGATCACTATTGTCGCTGTCACCACAATGCCTGGCAATGACGTCACCCATCCAATTCCCGATAATACGGGATATATCACCGAAGGGCAACTTTACTTGCACCAAGGTAGAATCGATCCATTCGGCTCGCTCTCACGCCTCAAACAGCTTGTCATTGGGAAAGTGACAAGAGAGGATCACGCGGAACTGTCCAACGCCATGATTCGCCTTTATGCCGAATCAAAGAAGGCAAGGGAAAGGGAGAGTATGGGATTTATTTTATCCATTTGGGATAAAAAGCTATTAGACTACTCCCACCATTTTGAAAAAACGATGATGGATCTAGATGTCAACTATACACTGGAAGAGGCGCTAGATCTTGGGTGGAAAAGCTTAATGCTGCACTTTGCGCATGATGAAGTGGGCATCAAAGAAGCAATTTTAAACACATACTGGCCGCGTTAATAACATTATTTTATGGCAGAAGTTAAAAAAACAAAAACTGAGCTGCGCCAGCAACAGCAAAAAAAAGAGCAGCTGGAAAAGTATTTGCCAACGCTCCAACTTAAAAAAGCCATGTTGCAAGCTGAAGTTGCCAAGGCGCGCGTTGAATTACAGGAATTTAAGTTACAAAAAGAGGCCCATGATGCAGCCGTTCAAAAGTTTTCTCCTCTTCTTAAAGAACAACTTTCTATTAATATCGAGACGGCAGCTATTGTCTTAAACGTGCAAAAAGACTGGGTCCATATTGCAGGCGTGATTATCCCGCGTCTTCAATCGATGACGTTTGCCCCCTTTCACTACGACCTCTTTGACACGCCCCCTTGGGTGGATCTTGCTGCCATTCACCTTCGCAAGCAAAGGGAAGCGATATACCGCTTTGATATCGCACAAGAAAAAGTGGTCATCTTGCAAAAAGCTCTTCGGGAAGTGGCGATACGGGTGAATTTATTTGAAAAAATCTTAATTCCCAGATCTTTAAAAAACATCAAAAACATTAAAATATTCTTAGGCGATCAGCAGCTTGCCGCTGTCTCACAAGCCAAAGAGGCGTATAAAAAAATCCAAGTTAACGCACAATCTCGCTGCAATTTTCAGGGGTATAAAGCTGAAAACCTTTAAGTCCTTGAGAATGGGAGCGGTTAAAATTCGTTTAAACATTATTTCCTGTAAAATCTAAAGTACAACTTTAGATTATCTAAACTAGGATAATCAAGCTGCGGTAGCAGCGACACAAAAGTTGTGGGGACAGAATGCATTTGAGAGATCCAATTTTGTGTAAGATGGCAATTTTTTTTAAAATAGACTTCTTTCGAAACTCCATTTGGTCGCTAAAATTTTCCAGCTTTCAACTGAAAGGACTATATACCCGCACAGTCTATTGTTTAAGTACTAGTTCAAACGCTTTATCCATCGATTGAGAAGCAGAATAGGACTTGTAAAATTTTTCGTATGTAGACTTTAAGAAAGGCAATGCGTTTAGTGACACGTTAGCACTATTTGTTACAGCTTTTGTTGCCGCTTGCGATGCATTTAAAGCGGTATAATAGCGCTCATAAGCGTAGGTAATGATCGGTAACTTTCCTTGAACTCGAAAAGATGCTTGGGAAACGGCCAAATCTATTGCGGCAGATGAAGAGAGCGTTTTATAGTGACAATCATACAAAAATTGCAAAACTTCAAAATCTCCAACCAATTTTAAGGCAGCGCCTGCTTTTTCAGTCGATTGAGAAGAGTTATAAGTTAAATAATACTTATCGTAAAGATACTCAAAACAACGCTGAGGATCACTTAATTCCGAAGGATTGTCATTTTTAAGAATGTCTAAAGCTTCAAAGAGCTTGGCACGCACTTGCAGTAATTGATTTTGCGATGGCCCGCATGTATATACTCTTTGCTCAAGAGAGCGGGAAAGACCGGCGATCTCCAACATTAAATTAGAATTAGATTCAGCATAAGACTTACACGCCATAGACATTACAACTATGGCCAATAAAAATTTGAAAGGTTTCATTGCTACTCCTTTTTTATAAAAAGCTAATTTTAAAATATTACCGAAATTATCACAACTAAATAACAAACTATCGCTCGCCACGGTCCGCTTTTTTGCCTTTATGAGAAATAAACTTAAGCTGCGTTTGCACAAAAGTATCAAAGACTTTCATAAGGCTTGCCGACTCACTAAGGTTGGGATCTAAAATTTTCAAACACTCATCGATGGCTTCTATAGTGGAAAGGCAAAGCGCCTCCGGCTGCCTTTTGATCGCAAAGCGCGATCTTCTTTCTCCCTTCATGGTCGAATTAAACGTAACGCGTGGCAAAGCTTTAAGGTTGGGACTTGCTTTAAGCATGCTCTTGGCCGTACTCCATGTCCCATCTAATATAAAAATTAAAGGAGTAAGCCCTTTTTGGACGATTGTAGAAAGAGGTATAGCAGAAGGGCTTGGGAATAAGAGCATCGGCAAATAACGCTTATCTGCACAAAGAGCTAATACTTTTTCGTTTTGTGTAAAGTCGATGCCGATGAGAAGATCTGAGCCGGCCAGCAATTGGTGGGCCATTCTCCCGGTCCCCGTGCGCATCTTTGCTTCTTTGGGGTGCATAAGGATGCAAAAATGCACCTTTGGCGTATGAAACGGCTCGCATAGGTGGCAAAGGCATAAAGCTTTTGGCCTTCTGCACACCCAACAAGTGGAGCGGGGAGGTTTTGATGTGTGGTCATTCATTGATAAAGACACGCGACATCAAAGTCGCGTGTCTACTACTTCCAAATTAACTAGAAGGTATATCCAAGGCCTATGCCAAACTGTAGATTGCTGAAATTTAAGTCATGCCTTTCGGTATAAGGGCAAATATCGCCATCGGTTACCACATCACTATTTGAGTGCCTATGATGATTACGGAATTCAAAGTTTGTGTAGGAGTAATTTAAAAAGCCTTCTACAAACAAGCAGTTGCACCAGTTATAAACAGCTGATGCGCGCGCAATAGCGCCCCAGGCGCCTTTATCAATATGTTGATGCACATAAGGGGATTTGTCGTGAATCTTTAACCAGCTATAAGAGGCGCCGGCACCTACATGAAAGTCGATATCGCAAATGGAATACACCATGTAATCAACGCCAAATGACAACGGGATCACGCGAATGTCAGTTTTGTTGTGGCATAGATGAAGTCCATCGCTATGATCTTCATCCCCTTCACATACTGAGTGGCCGCTATCCCATGTGTAGCCGACATTCATCCAAGGCTTCCAATGGCAATTCCACACAGTCGAGACTTCCAGTTCAACAAGAGGAAAAACATCGCTATAGATATCAGTGACATTATCGCTTAAAGGCACAAGCCCCCCTCCCTTAATCGCTACAGTCATTGGGAATGGGAGAGAGTCTGCAAAGGCAGATGTGGCAAGTACAAGAGAGGCAAAAAATAACGCTATCGTTTTTTTCATAAACTATTTCCTACTGGTTTTTTAAAGATCATCTAAGAATAGGTTTAACACAAAAATTTAATTTACACAAAATATATTTTATGGTTTTATTCTTTTTTTTGATTCTTGATCCTAAATTTTTTTTAAAGGTGAACAAAGCATTATGTATTTACGCATTTTATTGCTCCTTTCTTGTTTTTGTCTTTCCACTAGCACCCTGCCAGCCAACTGGACGGCGCCTCATCAGTTGGCAACCGATCAAGGGGAATCGCTTAACTTTTTCTACCCCATTGACCTTGCCTATAACGGCCATGGTGATGCAATTGCCATTTGGACTTTAAATGATGGCACAAATCAGCTCATCTTCTCAGGAATACTCCCTAACAACAGCTCCACTTGGAGCGCTCCGGTGCGCGTATCTCCTCTTGGAGAAGATGCCTTTAACCCGAGCCTTGCAGTGAATGCCAACGGTTATGCCGTAGTCGTGTGGAACACCTTTACATTGCCAGCTACTGCTGCTGTAAAAGCAGCTGTCCTAAATACTGTGACAAATCCAGCAGGTCCTTGGGCTCAGACTGCAAATCTTAGCAACCCGTCCAACACCTCCGTTTTACCGCAAGTCACAATCGATAGCAGCGGCAATGCCGTCGCCGCATGGATTACCTTCACATCGGAAGAAGAAACGTTCATTGAAGGCGCCTTACTTCCCTTTCCACTATTGGCATGGACACCCACAACGCCACTTACTTCACCATCATCTAATGCCGACTCCGTTGTCCTCAAAACGGATGCTGTAGGCGCTACATTGGCCATATGGGTGGAATTTACTACAACAAGCACATCTGTGATCAAGTCGGCTTCCTTACCAAAACTCACCACGACTTGGCTTAACACAACCGCTATCTCTGCATCTGATGGAACGGCATTTGGTCCAGACCTTGCTTTAGACATCAATGGCAATGGCGTTGCTGTATGGACAGATTATAAAGGAAATGATCGCAACGGATTTTTCATCATTGAATCGGCTAGCTATACCAAAGCCTCAACATCTTGGGGCGCCGTCACTCAAGTCTCTCTCGATAATGAAGATTCCTTTACGCCTAAAGTAAAAATAGGGACAGACTTAAAGGCCATTGCCGTATGGTGTGGCGGTCCAAACCTCGATACTGGTGTGATTGAAGCAGCTTACCTCAATAGCAACGCGAGCGCATGGGTGCAATACCCTTATCTTACAACGGCCGATCACGACAGCTCTTTACCTGTGATCGACATCGACCCAAGCAACAATGCCATCGTGGTCTGGGTTGAAGAGCTAAAACCAAGTAAAGGATGCAGAGCTGCCTCGCAAACAGGGACCCTCTTCACAATCCAAAGCGCCATCTTAAGGGCAGGGACTAGTGCATGGCTGCGTACACCTCAAATCTCGTCAAACGCGGATTCGGATGCCTACTTCCCACTTGTGGCATTAGATGGCAACACCAATGCCGTAGCTCTTTGGAAGGCATATACAGACACCTCAGATAAAACGCTAGCTTCGCAAAGATTGCACCTTTTTGGCCCCCTCCCGGTCACAAACTTTCAGGGAAAGGTTAAGAAAAACAAATTTGCGACACAAACGGATCTGATCCACGTGCTGAGTTGGACTCCAGTAACCGACTCCTTAAGAGTTGGCTTTAGGATCTACCAAAACAATATAGCATTGGGATCAGTCTTGCCGGCTACTGCCACAACAACTAGCCTTCACGCTAGAAACCCGCATCAAAAGTACCTTTATACTATCGTATCCGTGTATGCCGATGGCAGTGAAAGCGCTTTCGTACCGCCAATAACGCTTTAATCATAAAAATAAAAAGGAATAAAAAATGAAAACATTTATCATGACATTTATAGCCCTTGCAATGGCAATCGCCTATCCAAGCTTTAATTTAGAAGCGGCAACAGGAGCCGTTAAATGGTTTAACGACCAAAAAGGCTTTGGATTTATCGCACAAAATGGTGGTCCGGATGTTTTTTGCCATCATACTGCCATAAACTCATACGGCCTTCAAACACTTACTGAAGGGCAACAGGTCGAATTTGAGGTGACACAAGGTGCCAAAGGCCCTCAAGCAGCCAATGTGAGGCCTGTGAGCTAAACGCTCTTTAAGTTAAAGTATCCGGCAACTGAAGGTTTTTTACCTCCTGCTGCCAGATTTAGGAAAATGGCTTAAAGGTTGATGCCAAAGCTTCAACCTTTAAGCGCCTTTAAGACTACTTAGCTTGCTTTTTTTCTTGCTTTTTTGCTTTCTTTTCTTTTGCAGTCATTGTAGGCTTCTTTTTTTCATCTTTACGGTGCTTGACAACTTCTTTAGTCATAATATTCTCCTTGTTTTGATTATATTCTTACACTTAAAACTTTAAGTTTTTATCCATATTCCAGAATATACAATGACCTCGAATTTTCGACTAGCTTATAGATACTTACCCTTTTTGCTTGATTAGAATGCTGTTTTAGGCTTTGCTATTGTCAGTATGCGCTACGATGTCAATAAATTCCTATTTTTAGGCCAAGAGGAGATCAAAGCTCCCTTTTTTAAAAGTGCGCAAGAACTTGGCATCATCCAATTCATCGATAAAAAGATTGCCCAAATTCCGTTGACATCAGAGGCTCAAGACAAGCTAACCTCCGCCATTAAAATTTTACGCTCTCTTCCTCCAAGTGAACAAGAAGAGACTACCCAAGATATCGACCCAATTGTCCTTGCAAGTGACATCATCGCACTTAAGGCAAAACTTACCGCCCTTTGCGAAGAGGAAAAGAAGGTGCGCCAAGAGATGATAAGGGTGCAGGCCTTTGGGGACTTCTCAATGGATGAGCTTAAAGCCCTTGAAAAGGAGTTGCGCACTCAAATTAAATTTTATTGCGCTAAGTTGCACTATGCTAAAACACATGTACTTCCCTCTCATATAATCTTTGTTGGCTCTCATTGCGATCTTGATTACTTTATCGCCATCGGTAAAGACTTAAAAACCCCTTCAAAAATGATTGAAATGGATGTGGATCGTTCCTTTACAGAACTGCAAAGCCGCTATAGCCAAGTTCAAGGGGAATTACACGGAATCAATGCCCGCCTTAAAGCCCTAAGTCGATACAATGTATTATTGCATAAGGCCTTGATTGAAGAGCTCAATCACACAAGTCTAAAAGCTGCGAAAAAGCTTGTGCAATGCCCCCTCGATGGGACTTCTCTTTTTGCAACCGAAGGATGGGTGGCGGATAATAAAAAAAATCTTCTTAAAACACTCAGCGATGAATTTGGTGTCTATATTGAAGAAATAGCCATTTCACCTTATGATACTGTTCCCACCTCTTTACAAAATAAGGGGGCTCATAAAATAGGGGAAGACCTCGTCAACATTTACGACACCCCCTCTTCTACCGATAAAGACCCTTCCCTTTTTGTGCTTATCTCCTTTGCTCTTTTTTTCTCTATCATCATCGGAGATGGGGGCTATGGCCTTATTCTCTTATTTGCGGCTTTATTTATCAGATATAAACATGCTCATTTAATCGGGATGAAAAGGCGCCTTTTAGACCTTGCCACCCTCTTAAGCTTTTCTTGCATTGTGTGGGGCGTTTTGACCACATCTTTTTTTGGGATGAGCCTTTCTTTAGACAATCCTTTAAGAAAAGTTTCTTTGATTTCATGGCTTGTGGAAAAAAAGGCTGCATTTAACCACCTATCTCCTATTACCGATGAGATTTACAGTAAATTTTCCGATCAGATCATGATGGAGATGGCCCTTCTGATTGGCGTCATACACCTTATTCTTTCGATGCTGCGCTATATAGGCAGAAATCCTTCTAATATTGGCTGGATTCTTTTCATGATCGGCGCCTATCTCTATTTACCAAGCTTTTTAGAAGCGTCATCAATGCTAGAGTTTGCCTTTGGAATCGACTCAAGCAGCGCTGCCCAAAATGGCCTATATCTGATGTATTGCGGACTCTCAATTGCTATGATCATTGCGATATGGCGATTTAAATTTTTTGGCTTACTTGAATTAATGAACCTCATCCAAATTTTTGGAGACGTCCTCTCGTACCTTCGCCTCTACGCGCTTGGCCTTTCAGGGGCGATGCTTGCCGCGACGATGAATGAGCTTTCCAATTCTTTGCCATTTGTCTTAGGGATTTTACTGCTCATCGTGGGCCATCTCATTAATTTAGTGCTTGGAATTATGGGCGGCGTCATTCATGGCTTGCGTCTTAATTTCCTAGAATGGTATCACTATTCTTTTGAAGGCGGAGGCAAAGAATTCAAACCTCTACACTTACAGGAGTTGCGCTAAATGGATATCAATATGATTGGACCGGCAATAGTTTTAAGCTTAAGCTCTATTGGCAGCACGATTGGCTGCTACACTGCCGGCGCCGCCTCTCACGCCATCATGAGCCGCGTTGAAGATGGCCACGGTAAATTTATCGGCATGTCGGCAGCGCCTGCCTCTCAATCAATTTATGGCTTTATTTTGATGCTTTTAATGAGTAAGGCCATACTTGCCGGTACCCTTTCCCCCATTTCTGGCATCGCCATCGGCACTTTTTCAGGCCTTGCGATCATGTTATCGGCGATATTTCAAGGCAAAGTTTGTGCAACTGGCATTCAAGCGGCAGCTAAGCAGCCTGCAGTCTTTGGGAAATGCTTTGCATCGATTGGGATCATCGAGTCATTTGCCTTATTCACTTTCGTTTTTTCAATCTTATTATTTTAGGAACCTTGACATGAAAAACTATTTTGTAGCCCTTCTGCTATCTTCTTTTTGTTTTTTTTCTTTATATGGAGCTGAAGGAGAACCCGCGCCAAAAGATGCCAATGCTAAAACAGCAATTGCGAAAGAAACCCCCTCCACTAACTCAAAAGTCATTAAAGTTGCAACGCGTATCCTTCCCCCTTTTGTATTTGAACAAGATGGCAAGCTCACAGGGTTTAGCATAGACCTTTGGAACAAAATCGCGAAAGGCCTTAATATTAAGGCTGAATACGATGTGAAACCAACTTTAAAGGACCTTTTAGAAGCTGTTGGCACTGAAAAAGATCAGGTGGGAATAGCTGCGATTTCCATTACGGCATCTAGGGAACAAAAATTTGACTTTAGCTACCCGATGTTTATGGGGGGGCTCTCAATCCTAGTTCCACTTAATAAACAGGCAAGCATCTTTAATTCGCTTTTAAAAATTGAATGGTCAGTGCTAATCCCGGCGGTTATCATCTACTTTGTGCTCATCTTAATCCCAGCCCACATCATCTGGTTTGTAGAGCACAATAATGAAGAATCGGGCATTAGTAAATCCTACTTCAAAGGAGTCTTTGACGCCACCTTCGGCATGGCGACAATGCTAGCAGGGCAAGCTGCCGGCTACCCGCCCTCTTATACAAGTAAAATTATTTCATGGATATGGGTATACGTCAGCATCTTTGTCACCTCTTCCTTCATTGCCTATATCACTGCAAGCTTTACATTAGAATCTATGCAAGGAGATATTAAGGGCCCAAGCGATCTTAAAGGTAAAAAAGTGGCAACAGTTGCATATAGCACAGCCGATAAATTTCTTCGCAAGGCAAACGCAAAGGTCTCGACATTCGATGGAGTTGACAACGCCATCAATGCCCTTGAAGCTGGAAAAGTGGATGCGGTTGTATATGACGCGCCCGTTCTTCAGTACTATGCATTAAACGATGGAAAAGACAAAGTTCAAGTTGTGGGAGAGACCTTCCGCAGTGAAAATTACGGCATTGTCGTTAAACAAGGCGATGAACTTCGCAAGAAGATCAATGAACAGCTGCTTAATCTCATCGAAAGCGGCGTGTATAAAGATCTTAATAATAAATGGTTTGGCGCAAAACCTACAGATCAATGATAATCCTAAAAAAGTCAAACACATATCTTCCCTTTTTGCCAATGGCCTCCGTTGAGGCCATTGTCTTAAGGGCCATTGAAGAAGATGTCTTAGGAGGTGATCTCACCTCTTCAGCTTGCATCGATGACAAATGTCAGCTTAGCGCTTTGGCTGTCGCAAGAAATCAGATGATCGCAGCTGGCAGCTTTGTGGCTGCATGTGTTTTTTCTAAGGTAGATCCCGCTCTTACCTTTGAAACACTTGCAAGCGAGGGAGACTTAGTCGAAAGAAATCAACCCTTATGGAGGGTTTTTGGCAATGCGCGCTCGATTTTAATGGGAGAAAGGGTCGCTTTAAACTTTATTCAGCGCCTCTCAGGCATTGCCACGATGACCCATGAGTATGTCAGTGCCATTCCAAAAGGTTTAAAGACACACATTGCAGACACGAGAAAAACAATGCCTGGCCTTCGGCTGCTCGATCGCTATGCCGTAAGAGTTGGCGGCGGCCATAACCATCGAGACAGCTTATCAAGTGCCATCCTCATCAAAGACAACCACATCGCCGCCTGTGGAGGCATTACAAAGGCAATAGAGAGAGCAAAGGCATTTGCTCCTCATACCAGCCGCATCGAATGTGAAGTGGACTCAATTGATCAACTAAAAGAGGCAATAGCTGCCGGCGCTGAAGTCGTTCTTTTAGACAATATGGACATTTCCACTATTGAAGAAGCCGTAAAGCTCGCGGGTGGCAAAGTGATCCTTGAAGCTTCAGGCGGTGTGACGCTGCAAACGATCCCATCACTTGCAAGAGCCGGCGTTGATATCATCTCTGTGGGCGCCCTTACCCATTCCGTTCACGCCGCTGACATTGGGCTAGATATCCTTTAACACTCATACGTCATCGCATTTAAATTGTCTGATTGGCAAACAATGGCATCAGAATGTAAAGGAGTTAACGAATGAGTTATTC
>JABDAE010000007.1 GCA_013289325.1 Chlamydiota bacterium | reverse complement strand
CACTGCAAATGATTCTGGTTCAATAGATTGTGTCAAGTTAGCGTCTCCAACTGCCGTTTTTAGGATCATCGTTGTCTCGTGATGCAACTTAAACTAGGATGATAAAGTAAAGAAATTTTCAAAAGGCATCTGGGCGATAAGCTCTCTTTCTGTCCTTGGAAAGGATTGGAAAAAAAATGTGCTTGCTACGAGTATAAATTTTTTCCGCGCTCGAGTGAGCGCCACATTAAATCGCCGATACTCCTTCAAAAAATGACTATGGATCATCTCTTTATCAGATACAGTAGCTGAGAAAATGACAATATCGAATTCAGATCCCTGCATCCGCTCAACCGTATCAACCCTTGGTAGTGTTAATGAAAAAGGTAAAGCCTCTTTCAAGGCGGAGAGAATCATATTATTTTGCAAGCGGTGAGGAGATATAATGCCGATTTGCGTAAGAGAAATGGAGTAATCATCAATAAGCCTTTTCACAGCTTTTGCTATCCACTTTGCTTCCTCCTGGGAAGACTGCAAAGACCCCAAATGATCTAGCTGAACGACGACCATGGATTTAGATGGATCGAGGTCATCATCGATATGATCTTTAAACAATGGATAGTTGGGTAGCACCAAACTCTGATCTTTTTTTGCCACAACAGAGTGTAGTTTGCCATCGTACCACAGCTCACTTACGAACTTACAAATATCTGAATTCATGCGATAGGTTTCATTCAAGCACAAGCGGTTTTGAGCGCCGTACCGAGAAATCAATTCCTGTAGTATGGAGCGGGGAGGAAAAGAGGTGCTTTCGTAGTTTCCCTTCAACACAGGAGACAATTGCTGAGTATCTCCATAAAACAGTGCTTGTCCTTTTCCAAAAACTAAACTTAAAAGTGCGTAGGGAGCGAGTACTTGAGACGATTCATCAAACACAACCCAATCAAATAGTTGTGGAAATTTTTTATTCTCCAATAATTGATAAACCCCATACCCCGTAGCCCCAAGGATAAGGCAAGAGCTGTCATAAAGCACTTCAGAACCTTGCATCTGACCAACTTTTAAGTTTAAAAATTGAGCCTCATCGAAGCGCCCATATTTCCAAAGGCAAACACCTGAAACGTTTGCTGCCGGAATGGTTTTTGCTACTTTCTTAAGAATTTGATCGATCGCATGATGAGTTTGCGCTGTGACCAAAATCTTTATCGAACGATTGAGAAATTTTGCATGCGCAACTAGTGCAATAAGTGTCCACACGAGTAGGTGAGTTTTTCCGGTCCCCGGTGGTCCTTCAATTAAACCGATTCTTTCCCGAAAGGGCAATGTCAATGCTTGTTTTTGAAGATGATTCAATCCTGCAACAAGAGCTCTTGATTGATACCACTGTTCTATCCAAGAACTTGTGTTAGATGAGCTATCGTTAGATGCAAAACTTTTTGTATGCCCAAGAAGCATTTGAATCACTTCAGGACAAACTTTTGGGTCTTTTAATAGGTTTAAAACCTTTGTTATTTTTGGCGCATTCCAATCCGTTGCATCCTCATCTAAGGCGTATAATTGATTTCTGCTAAAACTCACCTTTTGAGATAAAGGGCGTACCGAAAGAAGTCCTTGCTTTGGCAAGTAGGTGGTGAGTACTACAGAAAACCCATCTTGAATTTGACCACTCCCAACTGGCGATAATTTCAAAAAATCTCCGACTCTAAATTTAGAAACCTCGGACTTTGCATCTATAGAAAATTGGTAGCCTTCTTTATTTGCTCCGCCGCCAAGCAAACGGATAGGACCTATCGCCCGAAACTGTTTTACGCGTTCCGTCAAGGGGTTTTTCTGAAATTCGGAAATATCAGACATTCGACACTCAGTCTCGCGGTGGTGGACCGTGAGATAGGCATGAATCAAAGAAGATGAGTGTGCTTTATTGCTGGCAAAAGCCACCACACGCTGGCTTTTCACGTTAGCAAGACACCAGTTCCAAATTTGTCTATAAAGATCAAATGAAGAATCTGAAAAAAGCTCTTTATGATACAAGCTGAGTGGCGGAACCGGGCTACCAGAAAACCCCAAACAAGCACCCACTTGCACGCTCGTGATTCGTCCATCAATTGGCCAAATAAAGTGGGTTTGCAATACATTCTGGATAGAGGTCCAAGAGACATGCATCGCCCATAATGATTTCAATTCTACCCTCTGAAACGTTTTTTGAAACATATGCCAATCTGTAGATTCATAAACGAGAAAGTGCGGATTTTTTCCTTGGTTAACAGATTGAATCCACTCTTTTTGCAATTGGCTTGCCATTTCCCTTTGAAATTCCTCTTCATTTGAAAAGTCTCGTAAGCAAATGTAAACATCATTTATAGCCACTCCATTTTCCCAGCACTGCCACCGGACACTTTCCTTATCGTAATGGATAAAGAACCACTGTTTGGAATTTTTGGGAAAATCATTGGATTCAATATTTCGTGAAACGATCGAAAGTTTTTCAGCAGCCGCTGAATCTGTAAGAAGAGTCTCTTGATAGCAGTAAGAGAAATAACGGCAGGAGGTACAGGACAATTCCATAGAATAGTTTTGAGCTGCTGAACTTGCCACTGAATCTGTTTGCCACTGAGCAATCAAGCGAGGCATCCAAGCGCTATATGGGGCCAATACAAAAGGGGCCTTTTTAAACCTAGAAACCGGGTCATTAGAGGGGTAAACGAGCCCACCAAGAGCTGATACCTTTACCGAAAGCGAAAACGTTTCACCTTTTAAAAGGTCATCTAGCAAGTAGGCATAAAAGGCGATTCTCCATTTTTGTGCATAACTGATAGATTGAGAAAACTTGATATCCCAAACCTCTAAGCAAATATGAGATCCTTGATGCTGGATATAAATTAAGTCCGGATTTCCGCTTACATGGTTTTTACCTTTAAGTTTTGCTTGTGCCAGAAAAAGAGGCTTTTTGTCTAATATAACCGTTTTAATGGCCTGTTGCCAAGTCAAGGCTTCTGTTTCAAAACAGACTCTTGTTTCATTTTGCAACACCTGTATCACTTCCTTTTTGAAAGTGATCCCTTGTTGCCGTCTAGATTGGATTTCTTGATCAACCCTTAAGAATCGAGGGTGGGACTCTATTTGAGCCTTAAGTTGCTGCAACCGAGCCCATCTTGGACATAGATTCTGAGTCACATAACCTTGAACCTGAGTCGCTGTTAATGTTGACAATTCTTGGGTTCCCAAAGGGGCTATAGGAAGGTTCGGGAAAGAAAGCCTGCCCCATGCGTTTTTTTCGTTTTCTAAAGACCAAGGTTCCCCTTTCAGATCGATGTGATGGGCCGCTATTTTTTTGTCGTCCGCCACATGGTGGCTTGGCAAAGGCAGCCACTTAGGTTCTAAATGATACCTCTGAAAGTATTTTAAAACTCTTGGGTCATAAAGACGAGAAGCAATCTCTTTTTGTTGATGTTCTTCTCCCAACCAATGCATCCAACTGTTCCAAGAAAACCCCTTTTTAAGCAGGTGTAAATGAGAGGATATCCACTCTTGAAATTGCCCGGTCGTATGGGGAATCTTTAGGGATTTAAATGAAATCCATTCGTTACATTCAAGACCCATCTCATCAAAATTCACTGATAAGCCCTCTATTTTAGAGGCAAATTGCCTTTCAATAAGATGGTAAAGGATATAATTTGCGACCGATCCTAAAAATGTTTCATAGCGATACATTCCATTTGCTAGTCGATGAACCAAAATACCGTTGGGCTGTTCAATAGAGTTAGCTATTTTTTCTCTCTCTTTCTCCAGGAGCCGCCGGGTGCGATTTGAAAGACCTTTAGGTGTAAATTTGTCTAAAAGAATCACACCCATTTTTTGCGCCACCTCAAAAGGAGTTGGAGATCCCAATCCCATCCAAACCAATTCCTTGCTTGCGATCTCACTCGACTCTTCAACCCAAACCTCAAGAGCTGTCCTCTTTTCTTCAATTTGAAGAACTCTTAATACTTTTCCCGTTAATCGAATGAGATCTCCCACCTCTAATTGCCTCACCATTAAGAGGGGTAAAACAGCAATTTTTTCATATTCCAAAATCACGGCATACTCTTCGTCAGTCGGTGGAAAATTGCTCCATATTTGCTTCCTTTTCAATGACGAAAAATAACGCCATCCTCCATCATATATCCCGGGCTGCTTTGTGGTTTTTAGCCAGTTATTCTCAAGCATATAATGCAAAATGCAGGGTAAATCCTCCGATTTTTCTTTAAAAAGCAGGCTCAATGAATCTTTTGATAATGCCTTTTTCGCGTAAAGACAAGACAAAATCTGCTGAAATAGCACGCTGTAATTCTCTAAACTGAAGGTTTTTTCCACTTGTTGTTCTTTTGCAAGTTCAAAAAAAGCTAAAAAGCGAACAAGTTGCGATCCGGCGCTTTGTCCATAGCAAATTCCAAAGAAGTTAATGTGTTGCTGACGGCGGTTGCCGCGGCCAATCCTTTGTAAAAACGCCATCGTAGAAGGGGGTGGCCCCATCAGCACGACGCCATCTACATCTCCAATATCAATCCCGAGCTCTAGGGTGCTTGTGGCAACGCAAACTCCCATTTTTCCATCTCTAAACGAAGCCTCGATAAATTTTCTCTCTTGAGTAGATAAATTAGAGTAATGCAAAAACACTTTTTTTGAAAAAACACCTTCTTGATTCAGGATATCGTATAATTGCTCACATTTTTTTCGACTATTTGCAAACACTAAAAGTTTTTTACAGCCGGACTTACGATATAAGTCATCAAAAAATAGCGGCAGCTCCCGCTCCTCATCTTCAATGTGCACCCAGCACGGTTGCAGCGACCTCGCAATAGATTGCTTATAGTAAAGGCAAGTCTTATTAAGATTAAAAAAGCGCATGATATCTTCTGCATTGTCAATAGTAGCAGACAATGCAACGGTTTGTAGAGACTCTGTAGACTGCATAGCAAGCCGACGATGCAGATACGATAGCTGATGGCCTCGAGTCTCATGAAGAAACACGTGCACTTCATCGATTATCATCATATGCACGTGCTTTAGAAAATACTTATTATCCTGATTTGAGCTTCCTAGCATCACATCCAATGATTCGGGAGTCATGATGAGAAGGTGAGGCTTTGCATCTCGAAGGTGTTTGCCATCACCCGTTCGAATGCCTGATTTCAAACCTAGCTTCTTATAGATAGGCTTAATCCTTCGATTCATATCCAACGCTAAAGCTCTAGTGGGAACGATGTAGACGATGGTAAAATGGTCAGGGTGTGTCAACAGTTTTTCAGTTGCCGGGGCAAGAGCTGCCTCTGTTTTTCCGGCGCCTGTGCTTGCCTGTAGGATGACATCCTCTCCATTAAGAATGGGTTGAATCAACTGTTTTTGTGCAGTTGTGAGAGTGGAAAAACCGGAAAAAAAGGCGCGGTATGTGTTAGGAAGTAGCTCTAATGGAGAAGTCAATAAGTATCCAACAAAACTTGTTGGGTCTCTATATCGAGTTTATTCACTAATGCCTTTAGCTTACATCTGGTCTCTTGAACTTCAAGTTGACTAAGAAAAGATTGCAAACTCTTCTTCACTTTTGAGGACAACTCGATTTGATAAGCTTGAGAATAAAGTTGCATGAGACGGTCCAACAAAGATTCCCATCCACGAGAAGAAAAGTCAGACAGGCGAAAAATATTTAAATCCCGCCAGCCTTCCGCATAATTCTTTGGAAAAATTTCACTATTGTCATCGTACGGCTCATGATTGGCTTTATCAAAAAAATCGTCCGTAAACGCAAATATGGGAAATACAGAACCTTTTGTTTGAAAAAACTGATCTAAAAGGTGATAACTTTTTGCTCGATGACCCAATCGTCCTTGAGTAATTGATTCCGCCTCATCAAAAAACAGCAGCAATCCCTTGTACCCCATTTCTTTTAGGACCCTCCCTAAGGATTGAACCATTTGAAAATAGGGTTCATTTCCACGGCATATCAAAGAGTGCTCTTTATAACCTTCGACTTCTCGATATTTGCAGACACTTTTGAGGTGCGCTGCAGGCATGTCATATCCCATCAAAGCTTTGTCTAGCCAATATCCATACTCCTTTGGTCGATAAGCTTGATGCATCTTATGCGAACTCTCCTCCGGAGTGAGCCGCTTAGTTTTACAAAGCATTGCGGTGAGCGCCATTCTAAAGCGATGAGGCATAGTGCCTAAAAGCTCTAAAAAATTCTTATCTCTGGAGTCCTTATCAGCCCAATTTTTCCACGCATCCGCAAATTTTTTACCATCTGGTAAAGACAGTCTTTCCATGATTGACTGATAAACGGTAGAAAATTGATAGAAAGGAACTTCTCTTAAATCTAACTGAACGGCACTTGTGGCATAACCTTCTGAAAGAGCTAATTGATTCAAATAGGTTAATGTGTGTGATTTTCCCTGCCCATAAGATCCGCAAATACATAAATGAGCAGGCCTTCCTTTTTCTATTGCCTTTAGACCTTTAGAAAAAACATTTTCGATTCGATCCTTGTCCACAGTCAAGCGATTCACTGCTACCGGATCAAATAATCCGTCCCGTAAGCGCTCTACAGCACGCCTTAAAGAAAATCTATCCATGTTATGCGTCCCAAGCCGGTGCGAGTTGACTTGTCTTTTCTATTTCCGTTTCTTTATGACTTTCCAATAGATTCTCAAGTAGATTAGATTCACCCATTACATGCCCCTGTTCTGTGAGATCCAAACAGCGAATCATCTGCTTGATAAACAAACGGACCTCACTTAAAGCGCCCATCTCTTCTTGTTTTTTACACATGCCGACAATAAGATCATCGGGTACGGAGTGTTCTGCGCTCCAACGGTAAGAGATTTCATGAATTTTTCTTAAAGACACCCCTAAATCCACCAGCTCTTCTCGCCTTAATGGAGTTTTGTGTAAGTCCACCAAGGTACTACGGTAATTCAATTCATCAGAATCTCCAACCGTACGTACCCGGCTCCACAGGGCATCATAAGATTTAAACCCTTTTTCTGATAACAATACATCCGGGATCAGTGAAAAGAAAAGCTGCAAATACTGGGCATGCTCTGTATTATCCATCAACAACCGAACATTTTCGTACGCTGCATTTCGAATGGAAGCTCCTTGCGCTAGTACGGTCTCCAACTCATCAAGAAATAAGATAAGACCTTTATGGCCAGCCATCTTAAGGAAAACGATTAAAGACTGCAAAAATTGCTTACTATTTGTTTTTTTGAGTACTTCAAAGACATGAAACCGCTTAAGGTCTTTCTTAGCAACTTTTTTTCCTTCAAACCATTGGTATAATACTTCTTCGGGGTTCTCATCTTCACTTTCTTTAAGAGAAGTAAGTGTTGAATGGACTTGTAACAACCCAATAAGTGCGTTGGCAAAGTCAAGCCCCAAACCCGGAATCTCACGCAATAAAGTAGAGATGGCTCCAAGATCTTGTTCGTCTATTTTTTGTTCCTTTTGTTGTTCATTGATCCAATGCTTAATTACGGCTCGAATCCCCACCCCCTCAAAATTGCCGCGCAATTGCGATACAATCTCTTGGTACACAACTTCAAATTTGTGAATCGGAACATCTCTTGTCAAAACGACAAAAGAAGAGGCAAAGTTCTTTTGAAGAGATAGTTGCTGCACAACAGACATAAAATGCGTTTTTCCATCGCCATAATCGCCGTTGATAAAACGTACCTTTCCTCCTCCATGCGCAATAAAGCAGTCTAAATCCTCTTCGACAAATTTTAACCAATTTTGACGTCCTACAGTGAAGAAGGAAACATATTCCGTGGGGACAATTCCTTTTCTTAATCCTTCTATAATTGCTCTTGCTTGAAAGGGTTTAAGCTGTTCAATATCTTTTCGCGTCATCATAGTTTAAGACCTTCTATTTTTTTGTAAACAATGCGTGTGTGATTTGGCGTTTTTCCCCATCATGATCAATTAACCAAAACGATTTTCCTCTTCCGGAATTCAATCTAATGCGGTACCCTCCCTCTGCAGTCGGTACTTTAGACTCGAAAAATCGCCAAAGATTTACAGCAAACTGTTCGATGGAGTGTCCTTTAAATTTTCCTTTATCCATATTTTGGAAAAATGCCTTGCTTTGCAGCGACCATACATAGTCAGTATAAAGTTGATGGATAGGCACCGCATCGCCAGTTCCTCGATTTTCTTTTTTTAAGATTTCTTGATAACACTGTAATAATGAATCAATAAACGTTTGCGGCTCAAATGGAGTGTCATAAAGATTGCGTTTTAATTTAACAGCAGCTGAAATAATCCGTTTTGGATCCATCGACTTTATGGTAATCTGATTAATAGCTGTACTTCTGGTTGAAAAGTCCAACTTTCCCTCGATCCCTTTTAACACGGAAAACCTAGGAAGATCAACTTCCAAAGGAAGGTCAGCTTCCTGCGCTAGCTCAAGCAAAGCGCCTTTAAATTTTATCCGAAAATTATCCACCTGAGTCTCTGCAAATTTTCGCAGTTGCTTAAAAATAGAGTCACACGATTTAAAGTTAGAATCTTCCAGAACATCGCTTGCCTGCTTGCTTCTTAAGAGTTCGTCTAGTTGGAAAAAGTCATTTTTTTCAATACATTTAATGCATTTTGCTAGAAAATCAGATTTTTTTTGACGCCGATTTTGCTCTTGTTGATAGGGTTTGATAATCTCTTGCAATTTATCTTTAAAGCATTCTACTTCATTTGACTCTAACTGTGACTCTGACTGTTTCATGAAAAAGGCTCTCTTTTTTTTATGTTAAATTTAAGCACTTACTTCTCATCCATATATGAATTATCCTAGATCCGGCAGTTCGAGATGGCAAATTAATGCAAGATCTTGAATTAGAATCACTTTGCAATGGGGTGGGACATTCCCAAATGGTGAAGGACCACCCCATTGCAAATGATTCTGGTTCAAGAGATTGCGTTAAGTTGCCGTCTCCAACTGCCGGATCTAGGATTATGAATATCGTACTTTTTTGTTTAAAATACGCTTAAATACTCGCATAGATGGGAAGTATAGCGCAAGAAAAAAATTGACCTCTTGGATAAAAAAAACAGTAGAAAAATACTTTAGAGGTAGTTTGATATAAAAGCAATGCATGAAATTTCAAGAAGTGCATCTAGTGGCAATTTTGCCACCTGCATCGCTTGCCGAGCGGGTTTAACAGCATGGCAAAATTTTTCAGCATAAATGGCGTTCATCCCCTTAAAGTCGTTGAGATCCTTTAGATACACTTCTGTCTTAACCACATCTTTTAAGGTAAGGCTTTGATCGCGAAGAATCGCCTCTAAATTCTTTATGACCTGTAAAGTCTGCTCTTCGATAGTCGTTCCTATCAACTGATTTAAAATGGGATCTATTGAAAGTTGCCCTGAGACAAAAAGGTATTGCCCTGCAACTACCGCCTGCGAGTAGGGCCCAATTGCTTTAGGGGCGTCTTTTGTCCTTACTTCTTTAATCTTATTTTTTGCGTTCACTTTCGTCCTTTGTTTATACTGAGGGCTTTGATAGTTTCATCGCCATACTATGAAATAACATTCATGAAGTCAACAACTTAAGATTTAAAATAACGGCTTAAACCTACTTTCCATGGTAACACTCTGACATGCTCGATCATTTTTTCTAATGGATCATCACAAAAACAAATTGCTTCACATTCTCCAAAATCTCTTGTCAATTGGATAAAAGAAGAAAGCAGCTCTTTAGTCACATGCGTTGTACTTTTAATTTCAATGAAGAGAGGTGATTTCCCCGGACGCTCGACAACCAGATCGACTTCAACTTCATCCTTAGTCATTAAGTAAGAAAAACGATATTCAGAATGGTAAAGATCTTTTAATTTTACACATTCCAAAATGATAAAATGTTCAAAAGCACTTCCATATGCTGATGTTGATGGAACAAGAGGCACTGTGAGAACATGGGCAAGCGCCCTTGCAACTCCTGTGTCGAAAAAATAAAATTTGGGTTTTGTCGCTAAACGCTTGCGAAATGAGTGGTGAAATCCTTCAAGAACAAAACCGATCAAAGTGTCTTCTAAAATGGCGTAATAGCTTTTCACTGTTTTGTCATCAACTCCAACATCGCGCGCAATACTTGAATAGTTGAGGATTTTGCCATTCATTTGAGCTGCCACTTCCAGGAAGCGACGGAAGGGCTCTAAATTTTTTACGATTTGTTCTTCCCAAATTTCTTCCTTAAGATAGGTATGAGAATATGCCTGAAGATAACGCAGCCTTAAATCGTCATCTGGAAAATCAAAAATCTTTGGGAGCATTCCCCATTGAAGCGCTTTTTCTAAGGCAAATTTTTCTTCTACTTCAAAAACTGAAAATGGGTATAAATGATAAATAAAGGCTCTTCCTGCGAGCAAGTTAGCCCCACCTGCCTTAAGTTTTCTCGCGCTTGAACCTGTCATAATAAAAAGCTTATCCGTTGACTCAATCAAATCGTGGACAACTTCAAGAAGTTTTGGAATTTTTTGGATTTCATCAATCACCACATGCGTGATATGACTTGGAAATGCTCTTACAATGGAGGCTAGCTCATCAGGATTTCTGAGAAAGCGCTCTCTAATCTCTGTCTTGAGCAAATTAAATGTCACAGAAAAATTTTCAAGAAATTCATTCCTGATGAGAGTGCTTTTGCCGACACTTCTTGGCCCAAAAAGAAAAAGACTGTGATTTTTAAATAATTTTAACATTCTCTTAATCATTAAAGCCCCCTCACCATGAAATACATTTTTCGGAGTCCACTCCGAAAATGCACGACTTTCTCGGAGTTTAAACCAGTTTTTATTAAATAAGCCACATTAAACTCCGAAAATGCACGCCTTTTTCGGAGTCCGCTCCGAAACAATGGACTCAACGAAACCCAACAATACAATAAACTGACTTACTCACCTTACGCAAATAGCAATTATACCGTCCTTTCGAGGCTGACAATAAATCTCCGGGAGGTCGCATTCAGGTGGCTTGAGTATATAACATCCACAAAACATTTTTGATATCGAAAATAAAATGATTAAAAAACTTTTGCTCTGTTTCTTTTTGTTTATTTCTGCAATTATCAATGCGCAAGAGCATGCGAAAAATGGGGGGGATTTTGTGAGACATAAAGTCATCATTGTCGGTGGTGGTCCCGTTGGTTTGTCAGCTGCCATTTCTTTAGCTTATCAGGGGATTGAATCTATACTAATTGAAAAGCATCCAAGTACCACTCACCATCCAAAAGCAAGAGGTGTGAATGAAGAGCAAGCATACCGGAACTCAATGGAAGATTCCAGATATCAAAACATGGGAAGAAATGACAAATTACCATATACTTTACCCATACACATATGAGGGGAGAATAGAGAGCTAAGATGTTCGTACAGAAAGGCTTTGATATAGATTTAGTGCTTACAAAATCTCTGATGGCTCATCTATCAACCGTTGATAAAGGTGAGCCAAGAGATTCTCCTGTCTGGTTTATTTGGGAAGAGTCTTGTCTTTGGATTTTTGGAACTGAGAAAGATAGTTTTATTAAGCGGATTAAACAAGAAGCTCGAGTAGCTGTTGGTATGGTGGATTTTGATCTGCAAAAAGGTGTTCTTATGCATGTGGGTATACGTGGAAGAGCGCAAATTGGCAAAGTGAGTCCTGAACGTCTTTTTAGATTTATATCCAAGTATTTAGGAGATGATAGCAAGAGTTGGAATCCATGGTTTATGACAAATATCGTTAATCCACTAAATGTTATGGTACAGATTGTTCCAAAATCTATTGTTGCAAAAGATGTCTCCTTTTTTAAAACAGGACCCAATTTGGCAAGTTCAGAAATATCAAAAAACTTAAGTGAATAGGCTGGGAAGTTATACAAAGGGAACATTTAAAAAAAACGAAAAAATTATAGCTGAACCCACTCCACATCCAATGGTAGTTTTAAGATTCAGCTCTAATGCTTTGGAGCACTTCGAGCAAATATCTGTATGAATCCAAGATTGAAGAAATTTTTCTCCTATTACAAACCCTACTTGGGTCTTTTCTTTGCGGACATGGCATGTGCAATCGTAGTATCGGCAACTCTTCTCGCTATTCCATTATGCATTCGCTATATCACTAAACATCTAGAAGCTAATTCACCGGGTGTGCTCAGTCAAATTTACATTATGGGCGGCGTTATGCTTGCCTTGGTAGCTCTACATGCCATCTGCCATGCCTTTGTTGATTACAAGGGTCATATGATGGGCGCTTTTATGGAAAGAGATATTCGCAATGAATTGTTTGAGCATTACCAAAAACTCTCTTTCAAATTTTATGATGACCATCGAACTGGGCAGCTGATGACGCGTATCTCAAATGATACCTTTGATCTTGCTGAATTGTATCATCATGGACCTGAAGATATTGTGATCGCATCACTTAATTTTATTGGGGCGTTTATCATCCTGTTGAATATTAATGTAAAGCTTGCCCTCATTGCTTTTCTCTTTCTGCCAATCATGGGTTTATATGGATTCTACTTTAGCAGGAAAATGTATCATGCCTTAAAAAAGAGTAGAGATCGAATCGGGGACATCAATGCCCAGGTTGAGGATACACTAGCTGGGATCAGAGTTGTAAAATCTTTTACAAATGAAGCAATCGAAAGGAAAAAATTCCATTACGAAAATAACCGTTTCCTTGATAGTCGAAGAGAGGGCTACAAAAATGAAGCCTATTTCTATGATGGCATGCTGACCTTTACCCAACTTATGAGTGTTGGGGTCGCGATCTTTGGAGCCGTCAGTATCGTTAAAGGGTCCCTAGATTTAGCGGACTTACTGGTTTTTTTACTCTATCTTGTGATTTTGATTGAGCCGATACAGCGACTAGGTAACTTCATTAGGCTCTACCAAGAAGGCATTTCTGGCTTTAATCGATTTATGGAAGTCTTGGAGGTGGAGCCAGATATTAAGGATGCAGCTAATGCAGTAGAACTTGCTAACGTTAAGGGGTACATAGAATTTACAAACGTTAGCTTTAAATATAAAGAAGGATACGAGCATGTCCTCAAAAATATTTCTTTAAACATAAAGGTAGGCGAATATATTGCCTTGGTGGGCCCCTCAGGGGCTGGAAAATCAACCTTATGCTCTCTTATTCCTCGATTTTATGAAGTGAATGCTGGAGACATATTAGTCGATGGCAAAAATATCAAAAGTCTTAAGTTGGCATCGCTAAGGAAGCATATAGGGCTTGTTCAACAAGATATTTATCTTTTTGCCGGAACAGTTTTAGATAATATTCGCTATGGAAATCTTGAAGCCACTGAAGGCCAAATCATCACGGCAGCTAAAAAAGCCAATGCTCATGACTTTATCATGTCTTTACCTAAGGGGTATGCAACAGACATTGGGCAGCGCGGTGTAAAGCTATCTGGTGGTCAAAAACAGCGTCTAAGTATTGCCCGCGTATTCTTAAAAAATCCGCCCATTATTATTTTCGATGAGGCAACTAGCTCATTGGATAATGAGAGCGAAAAAGCCGTTCAAGATGCTTTAGAGAAGCTAATTGAGAATCGCACCACAATTGTCATTGCTCACCGTCTCTCAACTATAAGAAATGCAAAGAGGATCTTAGTTTTAACCGATAAAGGCGTTGAAGAGCAGGGAACTCATAAAGAACTGATCGGGCTGAAGGGCGTATATGCTAATTTATTCAACATGCAATTGAGAATAGAAGATATTCATGAAGAAAGAAGTTGTCTGGCCATTCTTAAGAACGTTCCTTCTTCCATCCCTTTTGAAGAGTGAAAATAAGGCTTATTCATTCCTTCAGATACTTCGATAATGAGGATAAGCTTATCATTGATGCGTTGAGTGGAGATGTCGGGGATGATGATGGGTGTGCAATTCTATAGAACGTCCCAAGAAAAGAGTGAAAGAGAAAAAAAAATGTAAAGAAACGCAATAACAAGCAGAAATATTTTTACTCGGGAAAAAAGAAAAGACACACTTTGAAAAGTCAGGTCATGGTAGACAAGAAGACTCATTTTGAACTCAACGCAGAGACGGAGAGTCGGAGAGACGCGGAGAAATTTTCAATTATCTCTGCGTCTCTCCGGCTCACCGCCTCTGCGTTAGTCATAAAATACCTCGATCTTTTTGGATATTGTTCTCATTTTTTTGTTCTTGAAAGAGGAGAGTATGCTGAAAACTTTAATTACGCAAGAGGTCTATTAAAGATTCTTGCCCAGGATATTTCATTTGTTGCCTCATTTGCGTCACGTATTGCTTCATGATGCAACAGCAAAACCGCGAAAGTGATCTCCTGTCTTATCAAGTAGCGCGTGATGAAGATGCACTACATAAAAACAATTTACTATAACACCATCCATAAAATAACTATTAAATAAATATAATTGCAAATTAAATAATTTTTGATTACAATAAAAAAAAGAGGTGAACTATGCGTATTAATATTTTAAATTTGCCTGATCTCAATCGAAGAGCTTATTTTTCTACAGCTCAACAAGACTTAGGCATTCGCTATCATAATAAATTCGTAGGATTCGTTCTCAGTCTTTTGGGAAAAGCTGTAAAGCTGCAAGATGCCCAAGGTAGAACTCTTTATCTTAATAAAAATAGCTTATATAAATGGCTAAATAATTCGGGTAAACCTGTTGATACTGGGACTCAATCCACAGACATTGCCAATAAAATTACTAGAGTTGCGTCTAACTTTAATGCCTCTTCACCATTGCCTTTTATTAAATTTACCAAATTTTATGGCAAACTCGAGTTTAAAGAAGCTGCAGAAAGCAAAAAAAATGTCCTTTATCTTTTCGGGGAAAATGACTTGCAAAAACAACGCAGAGCGGGAGAGCGCGGACCCCCTTCCGGTGGACAAGCCACTGATCTACTGGGAAATACATACGATCGCGTGTCTGCCTACGGAATAACGACAACTTTTTATGGCCAGGATGTACCCTCTCTAGATGAATTTAAGGCTTTGATGCAACAGGAGTTTGCCCCATTAGAAGCATTTATTGAGGGTGGAGGCATCGTCATCGTTCCTTGGAATAGACAAGAAGACCATAGCCTTTTGGGAAGGGGCCTTAGCAACATCGCTAAGCATCCCAATCATGCAGCTTATTTTGCCGTGATTGAAAACCATATGCATCGCCTTCAAGAAATTGCGCAAACTGCCAAGACTTCTACAAGTGACGATGAAACTGCAAGGATGGCCTTCTGGGAAAAAGTGGCTCAAGAAAGAGAGGCAATAAATAGAGCCGCTCAAGAAAACGCAGCAAGTGTTGCATCTGAAAGAGATCCATTAATAAATAAATCCATTAACACTTAACTTTAAGAAACATCGTCCGCAAGCAGGGTTGCTTTATTTTGATTGAATTCGAAAAACCCTCCCTTAATATGCCAAGAGAGGCGTTTTTTCTCATGATCGATGACGATAAACTCCCCTTCCTTAAGTGTTGCCATCAAGGGAGCGTGGTGCGATAAGACTTCAAAAAATCCCATATCACCTGGCGCTGTCAATGAGATCACATCCTCTTCAAATACAACTTTAGTAGGAGTGATGATAGAAAGTTTAAACATATTTATAAGTTTTTGGCCTTTTCGATAGCTTCATCGATTGTGCCCACCATGTAAAAGGCGTTTTCAGGATATGAGTCCATTTCCCCATCGACAATCATTTTAAAACCCTTGATCGTCTCGCTTCTCTTGACGTATTTGCCGCTTTTACCTGTAAAGGTCTCTGCCACGAAAAATGGCTGCGAGAGAAAATTGCGAATTTTGCGCGCCCTTGCCACAAGCTTTTTATCCTCTTCTGATAATTCATCAATCCCTAAGATGGCGATGATGTCTTGAAGATCCTGATAGCGCTGTAAAATCCTTTGTACAGCTCTTGCCACTTGATAATGCTCCTCTCCTATCACACTTGGATCCAAAATGCGCGATGTCGAGGTCAATGGATCAACGGCCGGATAAATGCCAACTTCAGAGAGGTGGCGCGATAAGGTGATTGCGGCATCTAAGTGCGTAAAAAGACTTGCAGGGGCTGGATCGGTATAGTCATCTGCCGGCACATAAATAGCTTGCACAGATGTTATAGAGCCAGATTTTGTCGACGTGATCCTCTCTTGCAAGGCGCCAATTTCTGTTCCAAGCGTTGGCTGATACCCAACTGCAGAGGGCATTCTTCCAAGAAGCGCTGACACCTCAGATCCCGCCTGCACAAACCTAAACACATTATCCACGAAGAAAAGGACATCTTGCTTTTTCACATCGCGGAAATATTCGGCCATCGAAAGGCCTGTCAGCGCGACGCGAAGACGAGCGCCTGGCGGCTCATTCATCTGTCCAAAGACAAGACACGTTTTGGAAAGCACCCCTGAGTCCTTCATCTCAAGCCAAAGGTCATTGCCCTCTCTCGTTCTTTCCCCAACGCCGCAAAAGACGGAAAAGCCGCCAAGCTCTACTGCAATGTTATGGATTAGCTCCATCACGACAACAGACTTGCCAACGCCCGCGCCCCCAAAAAGGCCAACCTTGCCCCCCTTTGGAAACGGGGCAATTAAATCGATCACTTTAATCCCTGTTTCAAAGAGCGATGTCGTCGTCTCTTGATCTTCAAATGAAGGGGGCTCTTTATGTATCGGAAAAAATTCTGTATCTTCGGGGATCTCTCCAAGCCCATCAATTGGGTTGCCGAGAAGATCAAAAATTCTGCCAAGAGTGTTTTCACCGACGGGGACTTTGATAGGCCCTCCAGTATCAAGTGCGTTAAGTCCCCTCACCAGGCCATCTGTAGAAGAGAGCGCAATGCACCTCACTAGATTATCTCCTAGCTGCATCGCAACTTCTGCAGTCAATACTTTTCCAGTCGCAGGGTTTTGAATTTGAATGGCGTTGAAGATATTGGGGAGCTTTTCGCTTGGAAACTCAATATCTACAGTTGGGCCGATGATCTGCTTAATTTTTCCTGTAACCATATATATCCTTTTTTTCCAGTCCCTTTAGTTTATGAAGAGGCTGAAATTTCAATGATCTCTTTTGTAATCCCCTCTTGCCTAATCTTATTGCGCGTCAACGTAAGATCAGTAATGAGATTTGATGAATTTTTACTTGCCTTTTGCATCGCCACAAGCCGGCTTGCAATTTCTGATGCTGCCGCAACATTGAGACGTGAATAAAGCTTTAAAGCAAGATAACGCGGCAAAATTTTTGCATAAATAGAAGACACACTGGGCTCGAAAATATAAAGAGGTTTAATCTTAGGGGTATCAGTTGCCTGTTCCTTTTCAAGTCGTAAGAATCTTTCAATCACCACTTCATTTTTCATGATATTGACAAAGTGGGTATAAATCAACCACACCTCATCGTATTGCAAAGATAAATAGCGCTTCATCAAATCACTTGAAATATGCTCTACTTCATGAAGCGTTAACGTATCGCTCCAATTTAAGACTTTGCGCCCTATTGTCCATTTATGATGACTAAAATGCTCAAACGCCTTCTTCCCAAAAAGAATTAAATCGATATCCCTATGTTGATAATTTTTTAAAAACTTATCGGCCGCTTGGCAGATATTTGCATTGTAAGAGCCACAAAGCCCTTTATCCGATGAGATCACAATCAGCGCCGTCTTTTTCACATTTCTTTCTTCAAAGAGCGGATGAGAGACATCTTGACTGCCTAGCTGCCTTAACATGGCGCTCATCTTATCTAAATAGGGAATTGATTGCAGGGCTTTGCCTTGCGCCTTGCGAAGGCGCACGGCAGCAACCCTTTCCATGGCGTCGGTAATCTTTTTGATATTTTCAAGCGAGCGAAGGCGCTTTTTAATATCGCGAAGGGTTGTCATCTCTTAAACCCTTGCTTAAAACTTCCTATGGCCTCATGTAATAGGTGGATGATCTCTTTATCTAATGCCTTTGTTTCGGCGATCGTTTGCAAGATTTTGGGATATTTTTGCTCGAGAAATACATTCAATTCCTCTTCAAAGACCTTAATTCGCTGTAGATGAATATCGTCCAAATACCCTTCAGTCCCAGCAAAAATAATGGCCACCTGCTTTTCAAAGGGGACGGGCTTTAGGCGATCTTGCTTAAGAACTTCGACCATCACCTCGCCTCGAGTAAGCCTTGCGCGCGTTTTCTCATCAGCTTCAGATCCAAACTGCGTAAAAGCTGCAAGCTCTCTATATTGAGCAAGATCTAACCTTAAAGATCCTGCCACCTTTTTCATCGCCTTTGTCTGCGCCTTGCCTCCAACCCTTGAGGCAGAAATACCCACATTAATCGCAGGGCGAACGCCTGCATTAAAAAGGTCTGGCTCAAGATAAATCTGTCCATCGGTAATCGAGATGACATTTGTCGGAATATAGGTCGTCACATCATTTGCCTGCGTTTCAATCACGGGAATGGCCGTTAAAGAGCCGCCGCCAAGCTCTCTTGATAGTTTTGCCGATCGCTCTAAAAGGCGAGAGTGCAAGTAAAAGATATCCCCTGGATACGCTTCCCTTCCAGAGGGGCGCCTGAGCAATAAAGAAAGCTGCCTATAGCTTTGAGCGTGTTTTGAAAGGTCGTCGTAAAAGCAGACGGCATGTTGCCCATTATACATGAAATATTCACCCATTGCAGAGCCCGCATAGGGCGCAATGAATTGCAAGGGAGCTGGATCTGATGCTGTCGCCATCACAACGGTTGTGTATTCCATCGCGCCGCTCTCTTCTAAGATCGCTACTTGACGCGTAATCGTAGAAGCTTTTTGGCCAATAGAAACATAAATGCAAAAAACTCCCTTTCCCTTTTGATTGATGATCGTATCAAGGATTATAGCAGTCTTTCCCGTCTGTCTATCGCCTAAGATAAGCTCTCTTTGCCCTTGGCCAATCGGAATCATCGCATCGATTGCTTTAATGCCGGTTTGTAAGGGTTCATGCACAGGCTCTCTTTGCACGACGTTTGGCGCGTCCGATTCGATGGGGCGAAAGTGCGCCGTTTTAATAGGCCCTTTACCATCTAAGGGTTTTCCCATCGGGTCGATCACACGCCCTAAAAGAGCTTCACCGACTGGCACCTTTGCAATCGCCCCTGTGCGTTTGACGATATCTTGTTCTTTTAGCCCCTCTGCAGAGCCGAGGAGCACAGCGCCGACGCTTTCCGATTCAAGATTTAAAATGATCCCTTGCGTGCCGTTGGAAAATTCCAAAAGCTCAGACATCATCGCATCTTGTAATCCTAAGATGCGCACAATCCCATCGCCAAGGCTTAAGATATATCCCAAAGACTCTAAAGCCAGAGGATCTTGTTTTTGCTGCTCGCTATAGCTTTTAATTTGCCTCTCTATTGCAAAGACAACTTCTTCGGGGTTTAATTTCATAAAGAACCTTCAAATAGATGTGTTTTTAGCTTCTGAAGCTTTCCTCTTAATGAGAAATCCACATATTTATTATCGATGAATAGCATACCTCCCCCAATTGCTTTGGGGCAGATTTTTTCTTTTAATACCACATTTTTATTAAACTTCTTTTCAAGAGCCATTCTCATTTTATCCATCATAGATTGTTCTAAGGGGTATGCTGTCTTTAAAGTTCCTTCAAGAAGCCCCATTTCTTCATCTGCCATTTCCTCATAACACCTTACAATTTCAAGAAGGTAAATAAAACGCCTTTTATCGAGCAGTAAACACAAAAACGCAATAAGTGTTTCATCTTCCACATCTTTTAAAGCCGACTGTAAAATGTTTTTTTTTGTGACAACGGGCACATGGGATAGGCGGAAAAAAGTCGCAAGCCTTTTGTGTCGATTAAATAGGTCGGCAATAAGTTTTAAGGCAAATTTTCTTCTTTGCAGATCGCTCTTTTCTTTAGAGAGTTGAAATAAGGCTTTTGAGTACCTTCTAGCAATATCTTCACCACTCACTTTAGCTCCATATTATCTACGCAACTGGCCAAAATTGCTTGGCTTTGCTTGGCATCGACTTTTGTTTCAAGCATTTTAGCGCTCGTTAGCACTGCTAAAGAGATAATCTCTTCTTTTAGCGCCTCTTTAGCTTTTGCAATCTCCTTTTGAAGGTCCTCTTGCGCTTTTGTTAGCATCGCCTTGACATGCCCTTTTGCCTCTTGCTCTATTGCAAGGGCAGATTGCTGCGCAGCTTCGACAATTTTCTTTTCTTTATTTTTTGCTAATAAATCGATCTCTTTTAACTTTTTTTCATATTCGCCTGCAAGCGCGCTCACTTCATGAGACTTTGCCTCAATTGCAGCAAGCTCTTTGGCAATTTTTTCTTTTCTCTCTTCTAAAAGGCGAAAAAATGGGGGAAATGCATAGCGCTTCATGACGAAATACATCACTAAAAACGCGACGATCTGCCCAATAATTTGACCAAGTTCAATTTTCATTAGCCCATTTTCCCAAGTAGAATGAAAAAGACAATCAATGCATAGATTGTCAGCGCCTCGATTAAAGCTGCGCCAATGATCATATTCGTCATGATTTTCCCGGAGGCTTCAGGCTGCCTTCCTATCGCTTGTAAAGCACCTGAAACGGCGATTCCAAGTCCAATTCCCGATCCAAGCGCAGCTAACCCAACGCCAATTGGCGCGCCCATTGCGATTGCAGAACTTAATTCCATGTGATTCTCCTATAAAAGTCTAATTTCTAATGATCTTCTTCCGGCATTGATAGTAAAATATAAATTGTACTCAATAATGTAAAGACTAAAGCCTGCATAAGACCTGTTAACATCGCAAGAAATAAAAATGGAATCTGCAGTGGCAGCCCAAAGGGAATATTTAAATCTTGGATAAGTAGAACGCCAAATAAAGCAAAGGCGCCAATTAAAATGTCTTCCCCTGCGACGTTTCCAAAGAGTCTAAAGGCTAGTGTAACTGGTCTTGTAAACTGAGTGAGCAGCTCAATGCAAAACATGAGTGGAGACATCACCCATCCCAAAATATCTTTTGGGGAGCCTGCCATATGATAAAGAAATCCAAAAAAACCGTAATTTCTAATATTTTGATACTGTACGAGGCAAAATACGCAAATGGCAAGTCCTGCTGTGATATTGACATTGGAAGAAGGTGGTTTCATGAGCGGAATCAGGGTCAGCCAATTCATGGCGAGAATATAGATAAATAGCGTTGCCAACAGTGGGACGTATTTTTTCCCTCTAGGGCCTAAAATATCGCAAATGGCCGTTTCAAAGTTTTCAAGAAACCACTCTAAGGCATTCTGCAGCCCTGTCGGAATAAGATTTTTTGACCTTGATCCTATCCAAAAAAGGGAAGCGATGGCAATGCCTACAAAAACTGAGGTGAGAAGACTGCTCCAATGGTGGATGAAAGAAGCCCAAGGGGCGCCATGGAAAATTTTATCGATCAAATTGCCTATGCTTGGCAATTCGGGAACTTCGGCGTCAATAGATGCAAAAAAGTTAATCACTATTTCCATACCTTTTAATCAAGCGATACACCTCTTTTAATCCCGCGACAAAGCCAAGGATTATAAAAAGATAAAGACAAAAGGGCTTAGTTCCTAGATGTTCATCTAAAAAGCGCCCGATTATCCACCCAAGCGCTGGGGGGATCGCCATCACAAACGGGATGGTAGCAAATACGCCAATCTGTTTCAACTCGTCTTTTGACATTGATTAATGTAAGGGATTGTACACGCCACATAACAACCAAAGAATACCGCAGAATAGATAAGATCTCCTGCGATTTGCGTAGAAAGAAAAGGTAAAGCGGCGATATAGCAAAGGATTAAGCCATTTAGCGTATGTGGGAACAGCTCCGTTGTCATCCAAGAGCCAAAATTTGTGACGATAAAAAAGAGCAAAGAGCTTAATAAAGAAATCGGGATAAGTCTTGTACCTATTAAAGAGGTGCCCATCATCGCAATGAGCCCGTAGCTTAGGTAGACAAAAGGAATTGTCGAATGGTATCCAAAAATTGCATCGGTGATAATGAGTGTAGGAATAGCTGCCATAAAGGTCAAAGAAGAAGTTCCAAGCATAGTTCCAAGGCAAAGTATCATCGCATTCATCGCAGTAAAATTAGGGGGGTGGGGTAAAAGACGGCTTAAAATTCCAATGGCTACAAAACCAAACATCACCCAAACACGCGATATTGACATGATTGCAAACTCCAAAAATAAAGCGGATTTTGCACGAAAGCATCATTTTTAGGAAGCTAATTTTTAGTTTTTAGGATGATTCTGAAGGCTTACTTTGCCGATCATGTGAACTCTTTTTTTCTTCGATTTAACGGGCCTATCTTCTGAGGCCACTTCCCCTTGATTATCATCGGCATCTTCCTCCTCTTCCGATAATTCATTGACTTCGGTTAAAAGGGGGCTGACCTCTTCACCTGTCACTTCCATCTCATCTTCTCCTTCATCGCTCTCCTCATCAATTGCATCCTCTGCCTGACTCTCCTCATCCGTTGCACTGCCGATTTCCATCTCCTCTACATCCAATTCGGATAAGGGAAGAGGTGCAGCTTGTTGCGGTGTATCTTGACCAAGACTTACCGCCATAGGCTCTTCTGCATCTTCAGTCTCTTGAGCGACGTTCTTAAAATCTTCGACAAGTCTTAAGCCGACTTCACTTGTATTTAAAAATTCACCATAATTGATGAAATTAGTCACTTTTGATACCAGATCTTCTATTGGATGGTCTTCGTAATAATCGATAATTTCAGACGAGATATATTCCACCTTTTCACATATTTCGCCTAAAGAGGCATGTCCCTCTGCATCTATTTCAGGATAAACTTGCAGCGCCTCTTGAAATCCCGCAATGATACTGTCGATCGGCAGCTCACTTGGCTTACTATTGCCCTCAATTAGAGCGTCATAAGCTGTATTTAAGTCAGCCATCCAGTTACTATCATTTGATAATGATTCCATAAAAACACCCCAACATTAACCCATATTTCATTATATCAAATAAATAATTTAATACACAATTAGATCGCAATTAGATCGCAATTAGATCGCAATTAGATCGCAATTAGAAACGTTTTTAAAGGAGATTGCTGAGCTACCTTGTATAAACTTGACTTTCGGCGAAGACTTAAGTTAGGTTTTAAGTTTGTTATTTAGGAAAAACTTCCATGCAACTATTTGCCTACGACCTAAATGAGCAAAGAATATTTGCAAAAGAAGCCGTCAAGCAATGCGACTACCGCTGCATTGAGTGTGGCAAAATCATTAGATTGCGCGGGGGGCTCCACCGCCAACCCCACTTTTTCCATGTTCAGCCCAATAGCGCATGTCGTTTAAATGGCAAAGGCGTAATTCACCTGACCATCCAAAATCATTTTTTATCGCTTTTGCCCCAAGGAGAAGCTATTCTTGAGCATCCATTTAAAGCAATTAATCGCATTGCCGATGTCGCCTGGATAAATAAGAAGCTCATCTTTGAAATTCAATACTCCCCAATCACTGCAGTGGAAATCAAAGCGCGCAATATAGACTATGCATCGCTCGGCTATCAAGTCATCTGGATCATGCACGATAGCCGCTACAATCAAGATAAGTTATCTGCTGCCGAAGATTTTCTCCACAAAAACAACCAGCCCCATTACTTCACAAATATCGATGAAATAGGCCAAGGCATCATCTACGATCAACCCGCTTTACTTTCTAAGGGATTAAGAATTGCAAAGCTTCCAGCATCGCCCATTAACCCATCAATTCCTTGTTCTATTCAAGGATTGGCTAAGCAAACTGAAGAAATTCCGCACGTCCTGCGCAAAAGAGAGCGAGGTTGGAAAATCTTTTTCCAAGGTGACTATTTAATAGAAGCCAAACAAAAAGATCCTATCCTCTTAAAAGATTTCATTGCGAAGGAAGATGCACTCATTTGCAGAGCTAACCTCAATCGAATCACTATGGAGCAATTCTTAAGCTTGCCGCTTGGAAAAGGGCTTTTTTTGGTGTGGAAATGGTGGATTGCAAGACCTTGCATCGCTATTATGAGGCTTATTCTAGAGCGCTCTTGCAAATAATCCTAAATCCGGCAGTTGGAGACGGCAACTTAACGCAATCTCTTGAACCAAAATCATTTGCAATGGGGTGGTCCTTCACCATTTGGGAATGTCCCACCCCATTGCAAAGGGATTCTAATTCAAGATCTTGCATTAATTTGCCATCTCGAACTGCCGGATCTAGGATAATCGTTTAACCTAGAAACGATTATTTGCAAGAGGTCTATTTAATGGAGGTATATAACACAGAAATCACGTGATTTTTGAAAACCCCTGTAGGGATCATCCCAAAATGGCCATTGACTATCGCCTCTTGCCCACTTTTAAGCTTTAAGGTAAGCTGCGTATTAACTTCGCTTCGCAATGCAAGACTGCTTACTCCCTGCTTCCACCCCTCTTTATCGCAGATAATATCTGTAAAATTCTGCAAGAACTTATCGGGACTCCATCCCGTTAATCCCCTGATCTGATTATTTGCAAAAAGAAGCTGATTTTCTTTTGGCGAATAGAGCAAAATAGCGCTATTATTTTCACTTCTTAAGCTATCGCAAAGGCGGCGTAAGTCTAGCGCAAAGCCATCTGCGGGGTAATCTCTAAATGCATTTGATGGGGATAAAAACCGCTGCGATCCCATAATTTTTTGTGCAATATCGATACATCTTTTCAACTGCAAAGAGGCCTCTTCTTGCGTGTGGACTTGCTTTTCGATTGGAAGCGTTAAAAAATCCTCCTGCCCCCCCTCAACTGCTGGTGCTAAAGAATAAGAAGGACTTTGATGCTCTTTTATGCTATGCGCGCTTTGATCTTTACTTATATAGCCACTATGCGATTCTGCACGGTGCAAAAGGGTTTTTAATTCCCCCGTCAAGTCACCGACCTTTTCTTCTAAATGACCAATTTGTTGCAATTTCTTATCATAGCTCATTTGTCTATCAGCAAGAGTCTCTTGTAAGGATAAAATTTTCGCCTGCTGCTGCTCCATTTGCAATAGTACCTGTTCCCGGTAACTTTGCCACTCGATTAGATTGCTTTGAACTTGCCCTAAAGCATCCTCTTTTTCCAGTTGCAACTGCTTAATATTGCCCATTAAGACCTCAATATCTGAGGCAAGACGCCCATTTTCCACATGGGCAAGCTGGAGCTCTCTTTGAGACTGCTGCAACAAAGGCTGCAAGGATGGCTCATCATTGCTTTCATCACTATGCAAGGGACTTTCTACTCGATCGAGTAGAGGCAACGGCGATACAGGCCTTGCTTTGACCATAGCGCAAAAAATCGCTAAAGAGCCTAATGCGGTTATACAAAGACCTATACTCATGACCTCCCAATGCGTTAAGATATCTGTAGAGATACTCAAAGCCATAACAGGGACGAGATAGCACAAAAGTACGAACAAAAGCGCTGTATAACGTGAAGATGGAGAAGAAGTTTTCATTTTGCGACTATCGTAGCAAAAACACCCCCTTTAGGACAATAGACCTCTTGCATAATTCGCCAAAAAGTGCAATTTTAGCAAGCGAATGGAATTATCCTAGAAACGGCAGTTCGAGATGCTAAATTGGCGCAAGATCTTGAATTAGAATCACTTTGCAATGGGGTGGGACATTCCCAAATGGTGAAGGACCACCCCATTGCAAATGATTCTGGTTCAATAGATTGTGTCAAGTTAGCGTCTCCAACTGCCGTTTCTAGGATTATGCAAGAGGTCTAATATCAAGTTTCACTTGCAACTAATGATTATACATATATAGAATGTTAAGACAGAATAAGGGGCGTTAGCTCAGCTGGTAGAGCGCAACAATGGCATTGTTGAGGTGAACGGTTCGACCCCGTTACGCTCCATATTTTTATCATGAAAAAACGTCTGCCGAAACTTTATCTTTTACTGGTTTTCATTTTCCTAGCACTGATGAGTTTACCGGCAGGCCCTGTCAACGCTCTTCGACAAGGGGTAGTTTCCCTATTTACTCCACTTTGGAATAAAGTGGCATCGATCAAAAAAAACTTAAGCGAATACTCCTTCCAAAAAGATAATACTTCCTTTTCGGCTCACAATGAAGAGCTACTGCAGATGACTTTAGAAAACTCCCTGCTAAAAAATGAGATTGTCCACCTTAAAAATGGGATCCAGCAAGAGCTGCGCCTCCTCAATCAACTCACTACCATTGCAGAAGGCAATAATAAAGCAGATGATACCGCTCACCTCCTTAAAACGCGCCATCGCATGGAACTACAAAACATCCTTTCCTTGCAGCTAAAAGCAATCCCTGCACGCGTCATCTTCCGCTCCCCTACCATTTGGAGCAGCTCCCTTTGGATCGATGTAGGTGCTTTAACAAACGAGTCCCTTCAAGCTGAGGTGATCGTGAAAAATAGCCCAGTTCTAATCGGCACCTGTGTGGTCGGCGTGATCGATTATGTGGGAAAAGAGCAATCTAGAGTCAGATTAATCACAGATTCCGGATTAAACCCTTCTGTAAGAGTATTAAGGACAGCGTCAGAGGCGCCTCTTATCGTTGAAAAAATCTATAACTTAATCCATCTTCTTGAAAAGCAAAAAAATATTTTAGCCAATGCAAAAGAGAGCGATAAACTTATCCGCCTCTTAGAAAAGACGGCATTAAATCTTTCAAGCGATTCAAGCGGCACCTACCTTGCCAAGGGGGTGTTGCATGGAGATAGTAAACCGCTTTGGCGCACGAAGCGCCACGCCTTGAAGGGCACATGCTTTAATTATGACTTTGCCGATGGAGAAGGGCCGGCTCGTAGCTTGCATACGAATCACTCTCTTAGCACATCTCAAGATAAGAGGACAACGCCCATCATTAAAACGGGCGATCTGCTTGTCACAACGGGAATGGATGGCGTCTTTCCTCCTGATCTACTTGTGGCGCAAGTCACAGAAGTATTTCCTCTTAAGGAAGGAGACTACTACTACGAGATAAGCGCGCTTCCAACAGCTGGCAATCTCGACGAGCTCTCCCTTCTATTTGTCATTCCTCCTATGAAGTATAACCCAAATTATTAAAAAAATAACTTGCCATTGCAACGATCTCCATTGTATAACAAAAATTGAAAGGAACAATGTATCTGCTTATATGAGCATTTACGAAAATAACAGGAGATCAGTATATGAGTTCTCAAACCCCCTCTAACGACCATAACGGAAAAAAAGTTGATAAATCCGAATGTGTCATCACCTACATAAAAACCCACGTGCGCGAGACAATTGCGTATGCCATTTTGGCCCTTGGCATTATCTTAATGTTTGTTGACTCCCTTTATGGCGGCACATTAGTAGGAATCATCGCAGGTATTTACTTTGGCGATCATGTCGTTCGCTACCTAACAAATTGGAAAATTTGCAGAGAAGATAAAGAAACCTCACACAATATTATTTCAGCTGCAGTCGCTTTAACCTTCCTGATTGCTGCTCCGGGAGTTTTCCTTGGGATGGCTGTGGCAATTGGACTTAAGAAAATCTTTGTAAAAGAATAGTCACTTCCCTCCCCTCTTCCCATGGAAGAGGGGATTCCTCAAACAAAATCTGTTATACCGAACATGGTTCCAAAAGGGCAATAACGGCTATCTTAAAATAAAAAAATTATTTTAAAACATGTATCCTCTTGTGAAATTTCGCCATCTAATTTAGAATGTAACTTCAGTCAGTTTTCTTAACCTAAAGAGTTCAAATATGATATACAAAAAGAATGTCAAAAAGCGTTTTGTCACCTTGATTGAGATGATGATCGTGATGTTTTTAATCGCCCTAATTACAGGTGTTGTCGCCTATAACTATCAGGGAAGCCTTGATGAGGGTAAGGTCTTTAAGACAAAGGCAGCCATTGCCAAAATTGAAACCATACTCGAGCTAGAAATTGCCAATGACGACACAAAAAAAGAAAATATATCGACCACATGGAAAGATCTCATTAACAAATCCCCCCTTGTAAAAGATAGAAATGCTCTAATTAAAGATGGATGGGGCGTGGAGTACGAGGTAGATATGGTAAATGACCATGTAAGAGTGAAATCTAAAAAGTTAACAGATTTGGGTAAATGACTTTATGGGAGAAATCTATCGATGAAAAAAATCGAGAAGAGGCCTCTTACATTATTTGAACTTTTAATCGTCATGCTGATCTTATCTTTTGTGGGCGGGGCCGTTGCGATCGGATTTAAAAATGCGACTACAGAGCAAAATTTTAAAACTGAAGTCAGCAAAGTAGTAGATAGTTTACGCCTTGCTCAAGAACTTATGTCGGTAATACCTGGAGAAAAGGTACACCTGATCTTCAAAGAGGAAAGGGATGGCAACTATTTTTTCATAGAGCTGGATACCCCCTTAGAAGAGGGCTCCTTAAAAAAACAAATCTCTAAACATCAACGTCTCAAAACCATTAAGGGGGTGTTTTTTAAAGACACCTTAAACTATCCCACTACTAAAGGGACAATCGACATAAAATTTTATTCTAAGGGGATGGTCATGAGCCAGGCGATCTTAAGGCTTGCCTCATCTAGTGAAGAAAATCCCCCTTCAAATACTTTACAAGTGTATATCCCGTTAGTAGGTTTCCCAAGACCAATTGAGGTGTTCGATAGTAAAGAAAAGGCTGATGAGGTGTACAACAATTATCGCGATAAAAGAAGCGATGACACTCTCACAATTGACACCTTTACAAGGCTGCCCCAAAAAAATAGCGGTAAGAAATGAGTGCCGTTTTTAACCTAGAAACGGCAGTTCGAGATGCTAAATTGGCGCAAGATCTTGAATTAGAATCACTTTGCAGTGGGGCGGGACATTCCCGATTGGTGAAGGACCGCCCCACTGCAAATGATTCTGGTTCAAGAGATTGTGTCAAGTTAGCGTCTCCAACTGCCGTTTTTAGGTTTAAGGCGACAAAACGAGCCTTTGCCCTTTTAGAAGTCATGATCTGCTTTGCACTTGTGACCCTCATCGCAATCCCTCTTATCTTTCCCCATGTGGCGATATTAAAAGAGGAAAAAAAATTCATCGCCCAAATAGAACTTGACCACCTCATCCACTTACTTTACGCCGAGCGGCTTGAAAAGCTTTTTAAAAATCACATTCCATGGGTAGAAATTGAAAAAGGGGATAAAAGGCCTATTACCCCACAAATGCTTATCGATGCCAAGTATCCAAAATCCCCTCCCTATGCAACTGGCACTTATCATTTTGAACATCTAAAACATAAGCCCGGCAAACCAGTTTCAAACGATAAGGTGATCTATCTCTTCGATCTGGTTTTTACTTTTAAAGGTGGGGCAGCAGAAAAGCTAAAAAATAAAAATGAAATCGATGTCACCTACAAATACAGAGTCGCCATGGAAAGAGTAGAGCCATGACGAAGAAAAGAGCCAAAAAAATGAGAAGAGCTGTAAGAAAAAGACATGTCACCCTCTTAGAGGTGTTAATTGCGCTTGTCTTAACGATCTTTATCATCACAACGCTTACCTTCTTTTACCAACAAATGGCGAGCATTGGCATCAATATCGATCGGATGCAAAAGGATCTGTTTTATATGCGTTATCTGGAAAATAGGTTAAATGATATCATCCCCAAAATCTTGCCACCCAGTGATAGCGAATTCACATTTCTTTCATTAGAAAACGATGTGCATTCAAAAAATGGGAGTCAAACTCTTATCTTCGCCTTTAATAATGGAATCAGCCTTGATACCACCTTCTCTAACCTCGTGATTGCAAGGTTATATGTGAATCCTCAAGGAGAGCTTACCCTCGCCTATTGGCCATCCCGTTTTGAATGGGATCAGCCAAATCCCCCGATCAAAAAGGAAGTACTGCAAGAAGGCGTTGAAAAAATGACGTTCGAGTTTTTTATAGCACCTGAGCCAAAAAATGCGCCTAAAAATGCACAAGGAACGAATCAAGACAACACCACTCCTCCTCTTGAGCCTAAAGGGGATTGGACATCAAGGGCATGGATTAATGAATATAAAGAATTGCCCTTGCTTCTTAGAATCACCTTAAAACTTGCCAAAAATAAAGGGGAAGAGATTGTCTTTGCATTTCCCTTGCCAAGCGCTGCCAATATAAAGGCGCACATTATAATAGACCTTTAAGGACACCTTATGAATATCATTCTTTTTGTGATGACAATGCTCATGCTACTCGTCACAATGACATACGCAAGGATTGAAACATATCGCACATCGCAAGTGTCGCAACTTTTTTTCCGACGCTATATGCAAAAACATGAAAGAGGCTACGTCAATGATGCAAATGACAAGTTGTACATCGATCTAGAAGGTACACCAAAGAATCAATCGGCACAACCTCCTAAACCGCAGGCACCAAGGGCCAAAGCGACTCCACGCATTAGTCTTCTTTACTTTATCGATAAAAAGAAAAGAGAGGGCGATGTAAAAGGCTTTGAAGAGACAAAATATCTCCTTAAGACACTTATCGACGTCCTATATAAGGATGCTCCCTTCTACAAAGAAGCCATCGACCATAACCCAACCGTTATCGACAACCTCATTCAAGCAATTATAGATGCGATCGATGCGCGCACGTCCGAAAAAAAAATTACCAAAGCAGAACAGCTAGCCAACTTAAAATTATCCGATCCCATCTTAAACGATCTTTTGTATAAGATGCTCCTTGGAACACCATTTAAAGGAGTGCTTGTAGAAGAAACCACAGGCACTGAAGATCAAGAGGACGATTCGTTAAAAGAGGAGGGCAAAGAATACATTGCGCCAAATGGTTACATTTCTCTCTTAAATTATGTCAATCTATCCCTCAATAGACCCATTAGAGTCTATCTTGCCTCACAAGAAGTTTTACTAACAGCTTTTGGGCAAAATAAGGACGTTGTCAAAGAGATTATCGGGATGAGAAAGAATTTATACCGCGAGGCGACCCATGATGGTGATGTCAGCGCGTTAAGTCAACAATTTGCAGACGCCTTTAAAAAGCTGCAAGACTCAAGGCTTAGCGATAAAGCCTTAGACTTTACCGTCAGCAAGACCAACCCTGTTGTGTACAAATAAGAGGTTTTACGATGGTAAACGGCACGCAGGGTCTGCAGTTTTGCAATTTTTGATGAGCTTCTCAAAGACTTGGGAAGGGGTTAAACCGGCGCGCTTAGCGGCTGCTAAAAACCCGGCATCTGGAGATAGGCATGGGTTGACATTGATATCGATGATAAAGGGTTTATTCTTAGCATCAACGCGAAAATCGATACGCGCATACCCAGAGAGCCTAAGATTTTCCCAACATTTTTTTGAAATCGCTTTTAATTCCTCTAGTAATGGCTTATCGAAATCATTAAAATGAAAACTTCGATCTGAATTAAAGTATTCAAAGCAATCTTTTTCCCATTTAGCCATATGGCCGACAATTTTTGGCTTTCCATCGGCATAATTTGAAAAGTCAATTTCTGCCGGTGGAAAAATCACAAGGCTTGTGGCCTCATCTTCAAAAAGGGAGATGTTAAATTCCCGTCCATCGATATACTTTTCTGCAAAAAAACCGCTGCCATAACGCTTTTCTTGCTGCGCAATCACATCCTTAACATGCTGACTCTCTACGATATGTTCATCGTGCAAGCCAAAAGAGGCGTGCTCTTTTGCCGACTTGATCAAAAATAGGCCACTTTGCTCTTGATCCCACGGCTTGGGCACATTCAGTCCCCATGAGATGAGCTCTTTATTTAACTCCTCTTTGTCTGCACATCTCTTAAATGCGAAAGAGCGATTACCGGTATAAGGAATGCGCAAACTCTCAAGGACTTCTAGCGGCATCCAGGCATGAGCGTCGCTTCCATCCCAGCTTTCGATCAGGTTAAAGACAAAGGATGGTTGCATATCTTTTAGAAGCTCTTCAAAATCTTTTAAAGGCTCTTTAGATTCTCCACCCACAGGAATCATGGAAAGAGACATTCCAAGCGCGCTAAGTTCTTCAGCAATAAATCTCGCTTGATCAAGAGTGTCTTCTGATGCCTTATCCCCTGTTTCAACAGCGCTATATAAAATGAGATTCATATTGATGCGGCTGCTAATCGATTGCAGGCTGCTTTTATGATATCTGCGATCAGCGACTCGTATGTTCTGCCCAATAAACGGTTGATGATCGTCAAATCCGATATGGTAGGATTTAGGCCGGCAAGTGCGTTGACTTCAAGAAAATGGGGGATGCCATTTGCATCGCACCTAATATCGACTCTACCCACATCTCGACAAGAAAGCGCTTTCCAGCACTTCAGAGCAAGCTCACCTGCGGCATTTCCGACTGCATCGGTTGCTAAAAAATATTCCATGGTATTTGCGCAATCTTGCTTATTTGCATAGGTATGCCCTGTAGGATCGCCAAAGGCCGTCGGCTTCATTTCTAGCACCCCTAAAACAGTATTATCGACGATGCCGACGGTAAATTCGCGCCCGCTTAGGTACGATTCGACTAATACCGGCTGTTTGTAAGTGTTTAACATCGCCTTGCAGCGCTCTTCTAACTCTTGCTTGGTTTTAACTAATGAGCAAGAGGTAATCCCTTTGCTGCTCCCTTCTGCAACAGGCTTAATGAATAAGGGGTAGGCAATATTTACTTTTGCGATGTCTTCAGCACTCTTGACCAAGAAAGAGCTGGCGGTATTTAAACCGTCAGCTTGTACGATAAGCTTGGATAGGTGCTTATCTTGTACTGTGCAAAGAACATCTGGCGATGAAAAAGTGTATGGGATTTGATAGGTCTCTAAGATGGCCGGTACTTGCGCCTCTCTTCCAACGCCATGTAGCCCCTCGCAGATATTAAAGACCAAATCAAAGCGATCCCCTTTTGCAAGTCTTTGCGAAAGCGCATGGACATTGCCAACTCTTTCCACTGTATGCCCAAAAGATGTTAAGGCGTTATAGACAGCATCAATTGTCTCTTGCGAGTCAAATTCGGCCACCTCTTCTTCGCTATATCCCTTTTCGATATACTCTTTTTTCAAATCGTAGGTAAAGCCAATATGCAGTTTTTCAGGCAGTGGTTTTCCCATTGTGTGCTGCTTTACAGGTGTCTTATTAAATGCAGCGCCAAACTTGCCACCCGGATCTGGGTATTTGTAGGCTCCCCCTTCAAAGTTTGTTAAGAGGAGGTTATCCCCTTCTCTTCCCGTGACGTAGTTGGGTAAAACCGGAATTTTACCGCCACCGCCAGGGGCATCGATCACAAAAGTCGGCACGGCATACCCTGTGGTGTACCCTCTAAGCTGTTGCATGATTTCAAGACCCTTTTCAACGGGCGTTCGAAAATGGGCAGAACCCGACACAGGATCGCATTGATAAAGGTAGTAAGGCTTAACCCTTGCCTTTAATAGGCCGTGAAAAAGGGGTTTTAGAACATCGACAGAATCGTTAATCCCCTTTAAAAGGACCGTTTGACTTCCCAAGGGGATCCCCGCATCTGCAAGCCTTGTGCACGCCTCGATAGTCTCGACAGTGAGCTCGTCTGGGTGTGTGAAGTGGATACTCATCCAAAGGGGATGGTACTTCTTTAACATCTTGACAAGATCTTTGGTAATCCTTTGCGGCATCACGACGGGAATTTTTGTGCCGATTCGGATAAATTCTAAATGGGGAATGGCTCTTAGACGAGATAGCAGCCAATCGAGCTTATCGTCGCCAATGCTTAAAGGATCTCCTCCTGAAAGCAGGCAGTCTCTAATTTCGGTGTGCTCTTTTATATAGGCAATCGCTTTTTCCCAATTTCTAATTGAGAAGCTATACTCTCCATTCGTCTCTCCTACCATTCTAGAGCGGGTGCAATATCTGCAATAGGTCGAGCAAAACCCTGTCGTTAAGAAAAGAACGCGGTCAGGATAGCGGTGAACAAGGCCAGGAGTTGCCGTATCGCCATCTTCATCTAATGGATCGGGGTCTTCTCCAGGTGTCGTGGTAAATTCATCTTCTACCGGTATATGAGTGCGTCTTATGGGTTGCTGAGAATCTAAGGGATCAAAAAGGGAGAGATAGTAAGGGGTGATGGCAATTGGCAAGTTGCTTGTGCGCTTTTCAATCGCTGACCGCTCATCAGGCGTTAACTGAATCATTTGTTCAAGAATATCGATCTTTCGCACCCGATTGCGTATTTGCCACTTCCAATCGTTCCAATCGCTTACAGTTGCAAGTGGATAGTACTTTTCTAAAAACTGCTTACTTCTCTTGCTTAAAGGGAATTTATTGATTTTTTTTATTTGCAATATTTGCAAAAGTTCATCTGGCGTTGCATTTTGCGTTGTGGAAGCGTGAGGGAGAAATACGGCATTGACTGTTTCTAGAACATTATCCATAGGGTATCATGATCCTTAAATTAGTTAAAACTTCTTGTCATTCAAAAACAAGAAGATTCTACCATGGTCAACATAAAAGAACCAACCAATCTTTCATGAAAATTTTTCCCGGTCAATCATCTTTAAAAATTCGATAAGCGGCTCTTTTACTTGTCCTAAGATGGCAGGGCATTGGGCCAATAAAACAAGCAACTCCTCTGTTGTTAACGCAAAGCTTGTAGCCTTGCACTTATCCCCAATATACTCTTTTACAATCCCATCCAACTTTTCGGCATAGCGTCTTCTCTCGCTCGTTGATAGCGACTTTTTTAATTCTATAATACTTATTAAAGCTTTAATATCTGGCTGCAATTTTATCGATGGTTTTGATGCAACTTCTCTTTTTAAAAAGAGTTTAATCGCAATAACACCAACAATTGTGATCGAAAAAGCTAAAATGGATGGCCATGGGATGGCTTTATCTTTAAGCGCTTGTTTGATCTTTCCTTTTAACTCCTTATCTTGGGGAGCACCTTCCCCGTAAATTTCGTTAAAATCGAGGGTGAGCTCTTGATCAAGAGGTAATGGATCGACAAGCAGATCAATTGCCGATTCGCAAAATAAGCGGCTAGATAATAGAAGAGAAAAAAGGAATAGACTTCTCAATTTTAACCTTTATAGTCTTTGATGCCGTAAATAAAAAAAGCGCTTAAGCTGCACATAGTAAGATTTGTCTAGGGTGATGGAGCATGTGATGGGGCAAAAGTCAGCGCCCACTTTTCGCAAATCTTTGCGCAAGGCTTGTAAGCGATTAAACGTTGACTCTTTTACCGTTTCTTGCCACTCTTTAGACGAGGTATCTACATCCCAAACCTGCAGCGTTTCAGGATCTTTAAATGTCAAAGCAGCACCTCCAATAGACCCTAGTTCCATTTGGTCGATAAAGCAAAGAAAGACCAAATCATTTCGTAACGCCGCAAGAGCTGCTTCTTTACTAAAGTTCTTATCGATGCAATCTGAAAGGACAAAGCAGATGCCGGAGCGATGCTTTAATCTTACAAAATACTCTAGCGCCTTTCCAATATCAGTGCCTTTGCCTATCGGCTCATATGCAAGTAAAAATCTGATGATCGTCAATACATGCCTTGTGCCCTTGCCGGGAGGAAAGTACTTTTCCACTCTATCGGTAAAGACAACGACGGCGACTTTATCGCCATTTTTGATGGCGGCAAAGAAGAGCCAAGCGGCAATTTCGACGATCACTTCATTTTTTAAGGCCTTGCCGCTACCCATGCAAGTGGAAGGGGATACGTCGATAATAAGTGTTAAGGTGATCTCCCTTTCGTCGCAATAGCTTTTGACATAAGGGTGGTTCATCCGCGCCGTCACATTCCAATCGATCGATCTGACGTCATCGCCTACTCTATACTCCCTTACCTCATCAAATTCAAGCCCGCGCCCCTTAAAGGCAGAGCGATATGCGCCTGGTAGCAAATCTGTTGCAAGACGCGATGTTTGGTATTGGATGCGGCGGATTTTTTTTAAGAGATTTGTCTCATTCATGGCACTTTAAGGGAGAGCAAAATCGTTTCGATGATCTCATCAGATGATAGCCCTTCCGCTTCACTTTCATAGGTTCGCCTTAAGCGATGGCGCAAGATTCCCATCGCCACTTGCTTAACGTCATCAGGTGTTGCATAGGGTCTTCCCATCAAAAATGCATGTGCCTTTGCGCCCATCTTTAGCGCAAGACTTGCCCTTGGTGAGGCTCCAAAGAGGAGCTTATCTTCAAGATCTAGCCCATATTTTTTGGGATAACGCGTGGCCCCTACGATCGATAGGATATAATCGATCACTTTATCCTCAATATGAATCGTGCTGACCACTTGCCTTGCGCCTAAGATATCCTCTTTTGAAAGGATTGCCTTTGCCTTTGGAAGGGGGCCAAGGGTGCCCATCCTCTGTAAAATTTCCTTTTCCTCTCCAAGGGTTGGATAATCGATTTTAATTTTCATCATGAAGCGGTCTGTCTGGGCTTCTGCAAGGGGATAGGTGCCTTCGTGCTCGATCGGATTTTGCGTCGCCAAGACAAAGTAGGGCATGGCGAGGGGAAAGCTTGTGCCAGAAATTGTCACTTGTCCCTCTTGCATCGACTCAAGAAGCGCTGATTGCACCTTTGCAGGCGCGCGGTTAATCTCGTCTGCTAAAAGCACATGCGTAAAAATAGGACCTTTATGAATGCTAAAGGTCCCCTCTTTTGGGTTATATACCGATGTGCCGATGAGATCTGCCGGGAGCAGGTCTGGAGTAAATTGAATCCGTTTAAATTCGCAATCGATCACTTGGGCAAGCGTTGTCACGGCAAGTGTTTTGGCAAGGCCTGGCAACCCCTCGATCAACACATGCCCGTTGCAAAGAAGAGCGATGAGCAGCGCATCAACCATCCCCTCTTGCCCGACGATCACCTTGTCCATTTCGCTTTTGGCAAGCTTTATTTTTTCGCTGCTGGCCTGAATTTGCCGAATAAATTCGCCCGATAAAGTACTGGTGCTGGTCATATTTACCCTTCTAATATTTTCAGCATTAACATAAAGATTTTTTTGATTAAATGCTAGTATCTAGACAAACGACCTGCAGCTCCCTCTAAAAAAATTATTGCAGCCCTTCGCTGACATGGCTGCTGCATCAATATCAACGTCATCCCATGCGTTCCTATGAGACAATTTGGGTGAAAAAAACTAAGCAGTTGCAAGTAGTTTTGCAAGGCTTAGATGCTTGAAACAATAGCCGCTTCTTTCACATCTTGTTGTTGGTATGGCTTTGATTCTGAAACACGTTCGGTATATTTCAATTACTTGGGAGAGGAAACTGGCCTGCGAGATATAAGGGGTAGCGATGAACAGAAGGACTTACTGAAAGAGGATGTGCGGAGAATATCACACGGTAGGGCGAATGATATTTCTCTGCAAATATTTTTGCAGATTTCGCGTGAGTGACCCATCCGGATTTTACTTCAATGGGAATTGCTTTTCCTTCGCCTTGATAAAGAAATTCCACTTCGGCTAATTTTTCTTGCCAACTATAAAGAGGACTCGTTTGACTTGTTAAGAAGGCTTGCGCAACATAATTTTCTGCAAAAAACCCTTTATATGAGCCATAGTCATATTTAATAATTTCTGTTGGGCTTAAATTGCTCATAGCTCCAAGCAAGCCCACATCAAATAAATACAGTTTAAAAGTGTTTTCAGAAGCATAGGCAGAAAAAGGGATCTGTCCTGAATTGACGATGGGCACTTTAATGATCAAGCCTGCTGCTTCAAGCCAATCTATGCCACTTGCTAGTCGATTATAGCGATCAATTCCCGGTACCACACCTGTAAATTTAAACTTAGATCCGCTTCCATCTTGAGTTTTAGCAAGTTGATTCGGAATGGCTTCTAAAATTCTTGCCACGTGCATGGCATTGGCTTTACCCGAGTGTTTAGCAATATCTGCAAGATAAGTTGAAATAAGCGTCTGTTGTTTTTCCCGCACATTTGCAAACGCACTGACCATATGTTCTTTATCATTGCGAAAAGTAATAACTGCTTCAGGAAGCCCCCCCACAATGAAGTAATGAATCAGTGATTCAAATAAGCGATCATGGGCAACACTTGGTAATTGATCTGCCAGTTGTAAGCCTGTAATAGAATCTAGAAGGCGCGTTTCACCTAGAGCTAATAAAAATTCTTGAAAACTCATTGGATAAAGAGTAATGATATCGACTTTTCCAACGGGAAAAGAAACAGGCCCAAGATAGACTCCCAGCAAAGAACCAGCGGCTGTCACAGCAAGCTCGGGACAGTCTTCGGCAAAATATTTTAAGCTTGTAAGAGCCTTTGGACAGGTTTGAATTTCATCAAAAATGAGTAGGTCTTTAGCGACATCAATCGGGCGATTAAAATGATACTCAAGCTCTTTTAAAATGTGTTTAGGATCTAAGCTATTATCGAAAATCCTACAAAGCTTGGGCTCTTTTTCAAAATTTATCGAATGATAGAAAGGAAAATGTTCTTTACCAAACTGATGAAGCAGGGTTGTTTTTCCCACCTGCCGCGCCCCTTTTAAGAGCAAGGGTTTACGCCCTTTTTTATCTTTCCACTTTAAAAGCTGATTAAGTAAGGAACGTCTCATTCCCCTCATTCTAACTGGTTTATTGGATTTCCGTCAAATTTAACGTTTATCTCCCTCGTTTTCCGTCATATATTTCGAAAATTCTTGCGAAATACTCCAAGGAACACTGCTCCTTTGGAAAGAACGAAAAAATCACCTTAAAAGTGGACGATTGGGCCAATGGGGTCAGTAGTCTTTCCCCTTTGCAGAAAGACTACTGACCCCATTGTTTTTCCTTTCCTTATTTCCCATAAATTGTAATGCCTCTTTCAGATATTTCTATAGGGAATTTAGCAATTGATGAAAGATACTGGAATAACTCTTCTGTCAATCCTTCATCGTAAGATCCCCCTGTAACCGGAGATTTGGTAATAATACGACGTATATGGAAAGCTTCTATTTCCGAAAACAATACCGGGCCCCCATGGACAAATCCTGAATCGCAAAATCCATCTTCCTTCATGTTTTCTACCCTGTAACCAGCACGCCAAAGTTCAGGATCTGTAAAAAACTTAACCTCATAATATCCCTTAACCTGATAACGTCCAGTGATTGAACGTTCTTTGAACCAAGTATCAAGAGCTAAAAAAAAATTTTTCCATTTAGAATTATTCATGTTTTTCTTTGTCTGTTATCTACTTCCTTTTCAAAAGCCTCGTATTGCAAAAATTGGTATAGATCTTCTCTTGTTTGCATAGCTTGTAGACACCTTTTTTGCGTTCCCCCTTTTTTTATCTCTTGATAAACGTTAAGGGCTGCTAAATTCATCGCACGCCATGCAGAAAGGGGGTAAAGGGCCATTTTCACTTGCACACTTTCTAGCTCTTGTAGACTGAAAAGTGGGGTTTTGCCAAATTCGGTAAGATTGGCCAAAATGGGACGTTTAAGTACCTTGGTAAAATGCTTATATACGTCAAGGGTTGGAATCGCTTCGATAAAGTGCATATCGGCGCCTGCTTCTTCATACAAAAGCGCTCTTTCTAATGCTTTATCAAAGCCTTCTACTGCATAGGCATCTGTACGGGCCATTATAATAAAAGAAGGATCTTGACGTGCATCACAAGCTGCTTTTAATCTACCGACCATCTCAGGTGTTGAAACTATAGACTTATTATCACGGTGCCCACACCTCTTTTCAAACGGCTGATCTTCAATGTGGACAGCAGCCACTCCTGCTTTTTCCATCTTTTCAATGGTTCGTTTAATCATCAAGTGACTACCCCAACCCGTGTCGATATCGACAAGAAGGGGCCTATGCGTGACTTCTAAAATCCTATCGACATCGCTAAGTACATTATCAAGCGTTGTCATCCCAAGATCTGGTAGGCCATACGATGCGTTGGCAACACCTGCTCCAGACAAATAAAGAATGGGAAAACCCACCTCTTTTGCCATGATGGCCGCATAGGCATTGATGACACCTACGATTTGCGTCACTTTTTCCTTTTCAAGCGCTAAACGAAACTGTTTACCTAAAGAGATTGTCATAAATTAAATCCAATTTGGGATTATACCGAAATGTCCGACGATTCAGGAGTCCCGTCCCATCAATATTGTTTTGATATTTTTAAGTCAACCAAAATTGGATGCGAAAAAAATAGCTTCTAACTTCATTATGGAAATTATAAGGCAAAAATTGTGGAGCCATCTTCCCACCTTAGCATTATACTCTGGGATAAGTATCTTTGGACCTCAAGGCGTGGCCTATCTTTTGAAAAAATAGAAGTGCTCAACCTATCAGAAGTGTTAGAGGATGCTTGAATAAGGGATCGTAAATGCTCCCTTTCAAGGCTGACAATAAATCTCCGCGGATCGCCTTTTGGCCCTCCAGTAGGACTATCCTACGTTTTTTCTAGAATTCAATGATTTATCCCCATGTTTTTTCTAAAATCCATCTTTTTATCGGTATTGTTTTTCTAAAATTCATTGATTTATTCACAGGTTTTTCTAAAATCAAAGCTGTAATGCCACTACTTTTTTGAGGATCAAAAATTCATGCGACGAAATCATTTCAGTTTTTTAAGACAATGGAAAACCGACCCAATTCGAGTACCTCTTATGATTCGCGGGGCAAGACAAGTTGGAAAATCGTGGCTTGTCAATAAGCCACCAAATCGAAATGGTTGGAAATGTTTTTAGATCAGTTGGTATTCAACTTGGAAAAAAATTTCAATATACTCATGTGGATCGGGATGCAAAAACCTATCCAATCAAGCAGGGTCTTCATTTGTTAATTCCTATTCCTCAGCTGCTGTTGAAGGCCCTGCTTCGGCATTCACTCGTGCAGCGTTTTGTGCTTGGTTTTGCAAAGCCGCTTGCGCTGCTGCAGATTTGCTTGGGCTTGGGACTGCCGCGCTTGAGCCTCGGCGAGCATTTCAGCTGGAGCAGGGAGAGATGTTGCCTGAGGAGCTGTTTGGGGAGTGGGTGGGACAAGCGTGGTAAAGCGCTTTTTCAGCAATTGGGCAACATCTGGCCGCTGATATCTCTTTGCAAGCCGCAAAGCCTTTTGGCCAATCTCTTGTGTAAGACAGGTTCTGTCTTGCATCTTATTCAATAGCAGTTCGCATACATTGGTATGCCCACCAGCAACTGCATAATCGAGGGGAATCACCCATAGTTCATCTCTTTCGACCAGGAGGGTCGCGTCCCCAGTTGGACCTTGTTGGACAAGGGCTTGCGAAAGGCAATCTACGCATAACTCATAGTTTCCTTGGCTAGCTGCAATGTGAAGTAACGAGGCCGTATTTGCGGGTGATGGAACAGCGAACATCAATCGACTCTTTAAACATTAATTTTAAACAGGATTATAAAACAAAACACCTATTACTTCAGTAACGTATCAAGCGTTCCAGCAGCTCCCGTAAATAAAATATTTTAAGCTCTTTGAGGAAAAATTACTGGGCTGAAAATTTAGAGAAAGAAGGTTCCGATATCGATATGGTAATTCGACTTACCCATGTTTTTTGAATCTGTAAAAGGATTTATCATCTTCTTCTGTAACGACTGAAAACAATTTACCGCAGAGAAAGCTACAGAGAACGCAGAGTTTAAAAATTATTTACAATCCTGGTAATGCCATCCTTAACTCTCAACACATTAAAATTTATCAATAAGCCTACTTTAAGACCTGAGAGCTTGAGATATGATGTAACCGATGGACCTCTATTGCCGCACCGATAATTATACCGGTAAGCGTTTTCATTTCCTCTGCGCTCTCGCTTGATTCCTCTGCGGTTATTTCATTCACAATGCTCATATCTTCCTTAATTTTGGTTTAGGCTCATTATGGGGCAGTGCCTGTTGTCAGCTAATCTTCCAGTTTGCAGCCATGCTGTCAGGATAGCTGATAACTTATCAAGTATTTTAATGAAAAGGCCCGGGTACTTGTACGAAAAAATAGTTAAGAAAGATGATTATTGTCTGCGAAAAAACTTTTCACGGGAACTGCTGTTCTTTTCAGCCTACTCTTGCATTAAATATATGTATATGCTATTATGTATATACAAGAGGTGTATATGAATAGGACAACAATCATGCTTCCTTCCAACTTAAAATTGAGGGCACAAGTCTTTGCATCTAAAAAAGGAATTTCAGTGGGAGAGCTTATTCGCGAATCTCTCGAGGAAAAGCTGCTTCAAGCTAAGTCTGTAGATAAATCAGATCCATTTTTTGACGACAAGCACTTTTTTAAGGGGGAGATCCCGCGAGACTTGTCAGTAAAACACGATGAATATTTGTATGACAACTTATATTGACACTGGTGCATTTTTAGCACGGTACCTGGTTAAAGATCAATTTCATCATTCCGCTGTTGTAAAATGGAACAAGTTGCACAAAAACAAAACAAAATGTGTGACGAGCAATTTTGTTTTAGATGAGATGATAACGCTGCTTGGAAGATGGGGTGGAGAATCTTTTTCCTTAGAAAAAGCCTGCAGTATTTATCAGTCTGAATCTTTTGTCATTTTAAGACCTGATGAATCAGATGAGATGCAAGCTTTAGAATTTTATAAAAAATTTAGCGACAAAAAAATTGGGTTTACAGACTGCGTCTCATTTGCCCTGATGAAAAGAAATAAACTCGAAAAAGTTTTTTCTTACGATCGCCATTTCGCTGACGCCGGATTCACCATCATATAACCTAGCCGAAGTTTACGAGCCCCTCATCGCGACGGCAAATTGACTTAAATCTTTTGAGCTATAATCACTTCTGTCGGGGATCGCCTTCACCACTCGGGAATGTCGATCTCCAACAGAAGTGATTCTAACTCAAAATAATTGTTTTAAGCGGGAATTGGGAGGTCAAAATTAATGGGGGGGGTGGGCTGCAAAGATTGAGTCAGCAAATAATGGCGTATTCTCATGGGAAAAAAGAAAAGACACACTTTGAAAAGTCAGGTCGTGGTAGACAAGAAGACTCTGAAGGTAATTTGCACTGCCTTTAGCAACGGGAAGAAACATGAAAATACAGAAATCGAAGAAAAAGGTTTGGTTTGAGATTCAATCTTATTGCAGGGATCTACAATTTTGAACTCAACGCAGAGACGGAGAGTCGGAGAGACGCGGAGAAACAGGCTATAAGCCATTGAAAACTATGGAAGTCAAACTGTTCGCAAGATCTTGCTTAAACTTGCAAAGGACATTCAGTAATGGATATTCGCATCATCGAAGAGCGTATTCGAATATACAATCCCCAATCAAAAAGAGATGAACTCAATGCTTTTAAAGAAATTGCGCAAGAAATTACTCTGCTTGCTCTCAGCCGAAGTGAATTTTTTAAACACGGCGCCTTTCAAGAAGGAACTGCTTTAAGAATTTTGTATGGTCTTCCTAGATTTTCAGAAGATCTCGATTTTATTCTTTTTAATCCAACTTCAAATTTTCTGTGGAAACCGTTCTTAAGTGAAATTCAATTGGAGTTTCAGTCGTTTGGGTTGACCGTAGAAGTCAAAGATCGTTCGGAAGCAAATACAGCAGTCAAAAAAGCGTTTCTTTAAGAAACTTCCTTTGGAAAGGTGCTGCAACTCACCTATGCTAGAGATCGTTCTGATACTCAGAATATTCAAATCAAATTAGAGATTGATACTAATCCCTCCCAAGGATCTGTCTTCGAGACAAAGCTTCTCGATTTCCCAACTCCATTTTCGGTCGTCATTCAAGCCCCTTCTAGCTTATTTGCAGGTAAATTACACGCCTTGCTTTGCAGAGATTATGTAAAGGGAAGAGATTGGTACGACTTCATTTGGTATGTCACAAGAAAAACAGGGGTCAATTTTACTTATCTTTCAAACGCTCTCGATCAGCATGGCCCATGGAAGGGAAAATTGAGTGGGACAAAAGTTGTGATTGATATGCCCTGGCTTACTCAGGAGCTAGAAAAGAAGGTACTAACGATCGATTGGAAACTGGCAACAAAAGATGTGGAAAATTTTATAAAACCAAGAGAGCTTAAAAGCCTAGAACTGTGGAATGCACCATTTTTCACTCACTTCATCCATAAACTCTGATTTCAGACCTCCTGCCACGCTGGCGTGGCGGGAGGTCATGTTTTTTATTCAAACTACGTAATACCCTGCCTCTGCGTCCTCTCTTTCATTAGTCAATCTATTTCTAAAATTCCTGTCGCCCGCAATATTTTTATTCCAAAAATCTGAATGCTCAGCGTTTATTCTTGGCAGGAGTAAAATTTCTACGTCGTTACCTCGTCCTAATATCTTATCTTTTGCTTCATTTTTTTCTGCAAACATTTTAGCTGCTTCTTTACCGTTGCAAACGGCTTGTAGCGTTGAAATAGGTAGAATTGCATGAAAAATTGCTTGCATCACATGTCGAGCTGTACGATAAAGCCCATATCCAAATCCTAGAGGAAATGTCAGGAAAAATTCCGCACCGAAACCTTCCTTCTTAATTATCTTTATACACAATAAAACGCTAAAAATGGGCGCGGCAACAGCTCGAATGAGATGGTCGATCACCTGCGCTGGATATTGAAATAATTGAACGCCGTGCGCGCATATATCACTTGAACTTTTTAGTGACATATTATGGATAATGTATGCACAGGGTCGTAAATTTTCTAAACTTTTATCTATTGAAGGAATCATGAAAGTCTCTGTTAATTAGTTATTTGATTGAATTTAATTTTATTATAAATGTGTTATTAATGTCAATATTTATTTAATTTATATAGTTGCTGCAGGCTTTCTGCAAAGATTTTAGTTGCAAGAAAAAATCAGAAACAAAATCGGGCACGCACACGGGCCTTGTAGGATAAGTCGACCCGGTTTTTGACAAAGAGAAAACCCACTCGGTTTGAAAGATTTCTCAAAGTGCTTAAAATGGAAATGATTTCCCATGAATAAAGATAAAGAAGGTGTTGTATTTCCTTTATAGAAACATGTGCCTGTACTTGAAACATAGGTGAAAATGGAATGATTGGGGTCATGACGTCCCTTGCAGTTGAACAAGGCCCAATCCAGCCAGTAGTTTGACGGCACCAAAACGAATACCTTTTTATTTGCTGTAGTGATGTTCATTAGACCTAAGATTGTTTCATTCGCGAAAAGAAAATGCTACACCTAAAGTGTTTCAAAATTGTAAAATAAATTTAATTTAAAGAGAATGGTTATGAGTAGAAAAATCTATTTAGCGTGTTTCTTATTGCTGATCTCTCTGACAACTACAATACAAGTATTTTCAGAGGTACGAACAATCCACAATCTCGCTGAAATGCCTACAAGCGAATTTTCAAGAGAAACACTTGTGATGTTTGATATCGATGACGTGCTGATCTATCCTAAAGACGCGTTGTTGCAAAATTGGCGTAGCGAATGGAAACCTGAAAGGGTGAGGGTTTGGACACCAGAAGAAGATACCATCGCTTGGATGAATGAAAATTTCCAAATTATGGATCCCGATGGACCCAAAATAATCGACAGATTAAATGAACGTGGAGTTCCAACGATCGGGTTTACCACCTTCGCGATGGATAAATCGGGCATGGTAAAGTCAATCCCTGAGTGGCGTTCGAAGCAACTGGAGGAATTGGGACTGCACTTTAAGATGAAAAACGAAATCGTTTTCCCCATTCAAGAAGGGTTTGTTCCGCCTTCCTTCGAAAAGGGGGTCCTGTATTGCGGAAATTTCTATAAAAAAGACAAAGACAACCAAGGTAAAATCCTTTCCCTCTATTTAGATTGGCTTAAGTGGACGCCAAAACTAGTTGTTTTCGTTAATGATAGAAAACAGAACCTTGAGACGGTCAAAAATGAACTCGATAGACGAAAAATCCCATTCCTTGGCTTCCTCTATATTCCAAAAAATTTCGATCCTATTGATGAAAAAGTGGCCAAGCTGCAGTACACCACCATCATCGACCAAAAGAAGTGGCTCTCAGATAAGGAAGCAAAGCAACTTCTTTTACGTGAGAGTACCAAATCATAGTAAGGTGGATCGGCCTGCAATTGTGTTTTCTCTTTGTCAAAAATCCGAATTTTGAGGTTGTTTGTGTATAAACAAGTAGCTGAAATCTATGCACACCGCATTTGGGATAATAAAGATTTAACGGCCGTCGATGAACTCTTTCATGAGAAATGTGTAGTTCACAGCCTGCTTGGAGATTTTTATGGACCTGAATCTATGAAAAACGTTATCCAGGCATGGTTGAAAGGTTTTCCTGATTTAGTAGTAAAAAATACTGCAATTATTGCCGAAAAAGATCTTGTTGTGATTCATTGGCAAGCCAGAGGGTCTCATCAAGGCGAATTTAAAGGTATTAAACCAACTGGAAAGTCCATTTCCTACGCAGGTGTCACCATCTATAGAATTAACCAATCTAAAATTGTTGAGTACTGGGCTTATCTTGATATGCAGCATCTCCTAAAACAAATAAGCTAAGCAAAGTATATAGTCCTTCCAGCTGAAAGCTGGAAGCAGTATAGACAAATGAAACTTCTGTTTTTTCATTTTATAGCTAAGACCTCAATAAGACTGTCACTCTGATTGGCAAGTTGCGTTCTATGGAAATCTATGCAGAGTTGTTCTTGATAGATTTTTACAGAGCTCAACTATCCATGGAAGGTTTTAAGCTGGCTAAATCTGGTCCCGTTTTAAAAAATGAAACATTCTTTGCAACGATAGACTTTGGAGCAATCTGCACCATCATATTCAAAGGATCCACGATGTTGGCTATAAACCATTTGTTCCAGTCATCACTGTTTTCTCCCAAATATTTGGATACAAAACGTTTAACCTAAAAACGGCAGTTCGAGATGCTAAATTGGCACAAGATCTTGAATTAGAATCACTTTGCAGTGGGGCGGGACATTCCCAAGTGGTGAAGGACCGCCCCACTGCAAATGATTCTGGTTCAAGAGATTGTGGCAAGTTAGCGTCTCCAACTGCCGTTTTTAGGTTTAAGGCGTTCGCAATCTACTTTACCAATTTGTGCCATGCCACGTATTCCTACATGTTTAAGAACACCTTTTTGTAAGTCAAAGTCTACCACGCCAACCGCACACTGAGATTCTTGTTGAAGTCTTTTAATAAAGCTATCCTCGTTAGTTCCAAAAACCCATAACTAAGATTCTTCCCAAATGAACCAGACAGGAGAATCCCTTGGTTCACCTTTATCAACCGTTGCTAGATGAGCCATGAGAGGCTTGCTTAACACTCTATCTATTTCAAAATCTTTCTTCCCGAACATTTTTAGCTCTCTTTGTAAACAGCTATGATAGTTTCTTTGCGATGATGCCAACCATATCTTTTCCAGGACGCCTTTCAGGATTTTCCTCATTGATGATTGCAAGATCGAACTCTTCAAATAATTTGAAAGCCATGTCCCTCGAAAAGCTCTTTTAAAGTGCTCATTTCCATATATAAATTACTTCGTTGCAAGCACTTCAATCACCGAATCGATCTGGTTAGAGAGTGTGGATCTTTGAAAATCTGTGAAAAGCTGTTCTTGATACGCTCTTATATGGTTTATGGAAAACGCGTAAGAAGTAATAGCACTCTTTATCGATTCTTCGCTATGAAAATATCTTGAATAGCTGCTGCCGTTCCAGCAGCAAGTCGTTAAATGAGTTATTGGATTAAATGTAGAGTGTGTACTTTTTGCCTCTTGACTTTCCACCGAGCGAACCACTACAAATAGTTTGCCTTGAGCGCGTAGTATGCGATACAATTGGCCAAGAGCGATTTGAAGGTCTTGTTTGGATAAGTAGTGGAGAACAAGACGTGCGTAGACATAATCAAAAGATCCATTTGGGTACGGTAAAGGATCGATGACATTTTCAATTTTAACTTCAATTTGTTTTGATAACCCTTTGGCAGTTACTTGAAGACTTACATATTCTGCGCCAATAGGGTCAATGGTAGTTGTAATAATGTGACGCTGTGGATGATCGAGGGCCATACGTATTTCAGCGCACCCTGCGGTCGATATTCCTACACTGTAAATTTTTTTATCATTTTCAGTAAGGATGGCAATGCCATTTATTTCGCTAATGGATAATTGGTTATTCATAGCTTTCACCTATCGATTCATGGTGTATAAATTTGCATTTTTTGCTATTGTCTTCATTTGAGTTTTCTCTAAAATATTATGGATAATTATGAAAAAAAATACATTGGTTATTTTGTTTATACTTTTGTGTGGCTG
>JABDAE010000006.1 GCA_013289325.1 Chlamydiota bacterium | reverse complement strand
GGAGCGAAGCGACGTGGAATGTGGGGTTGCTGCACTGAAAGCGGCTGCCTCCGTTGGTCACGGCAGTGACCAAAGTGTGATAGCCCCGCATGAAACGGAGCGAAGCGACGTGGAATGTGGGGTTGCAAGTAGTTGATAATCAAGCTGCGGTAGCAGCGATAGTACACATATGGGTAATAGGATGGAGGCACGAGCAGAGGCAGAGGCACGGGATTTTAGTTTCGAAAGAAGTTTAATGTTAGCGATAGGTCACTCAAAAGGAGCTATTTTATTTACATACCGTCGATTTTCAGTGGGCTTGGCTTATTTTCACAGCCTCTACTCGGCAGCTTCCACAGGCTTGACGACCATGATCGCATCATAAACGGGATTTAATTTTAAGGGATCTGCCAATTGATTATAGGCTTGAGCGCTTCTATTGCTCGGGACAAGACTTGCTTTGGCATTTACCCCTTCTAGTAGCCATTTTTTGCTCTCTCTTCTGCAGCTAATATAATGGTAACCGTGATCTTTTAAGGGTTGCATTGCAGATATATCAAACACGCTAATCGATTTATATTCTGTCTCATTAGCCGGGAACATTGAGGCCGGATGTTTTGCAAACATGAAATTGCAATAGATTTCATACGCTGAATGGCTCGCTTCAACCGTTGGTAAAAACGTCCCGCAATACGCCCTCCAAAATTCCCTACGTTGATTACCTTGAACTGAATTGATTAGGTCTTCAACAATTGCCTTTTTAAATATCATATGATTAAAGATGCCATTTGCAGAAAGGTAGGCAGATTTTTTTAGATCCGGAAGCAATTGATAAATAGACTGCTTACCGTCACTTTTTAGGAGCGTGCTTAAATTAAAAAAACTCTTAAACGATTCTTGTTCAAAATTTATCGGATTTAAAATAATTGTGTCAGGCTGCAAGACAAGAAATGTCGAAGATAATTCGGGAATCACAACAGCTGCATATAAGCGCAGCAGCTCTTCATATTCGGAATTGGCAACATCTTTAGAAAGCTCAGCATTTACCTCTTCTTTTGTGAAAGGATAGTTGCGCGTATCAAACCATTCAGCCTTATCTGTGAGCTTATTTTCTGAGACAACAATGACGCGCCCTACATTGGCAGCATTTTCTTTGACCCCATTTAAGCATAAGTCTAATGTATTTATGTCAGAAGCCGTTGATATCACGACCACATCGATTTTATTATTTGGCAAAGAGTTAGGTTTTGGCCTTAGTGCTGCTTGATCTGCGCTAAGGTAGCTAAAAAGAGATAGCGCACATCCAAAAAAACGGTAAATGTAGGTTTTTGAAATCTTCATCATGATTGTCCCTTAAGGTTTGGTAAGCTTTATATCAGAATGGTCTTACAAAATACAACATATTTGTAAAAACATTATTTTTTGTTGAGGTTTTCTGCGGAAAATGATAGATTTAAAGCGTTTACGGTTTAATCTTAAGAGGTATTTCATGTACGGTCAAACAACTTTAGAGCCTAAATATTCTGTTAAAGAGACATCGTTTAGCGATGTAAGAGCTGCTCCCTTGCACACAAAATTTAAAACTCTTGCAGCCTATCTTAACGAAATGATTGTAGGACAAGAAACTTTAGTCAATCGCTTGCTAATTGCCCTCCTTTCCGATGGACACCTGCTCGTCGAAGGAGCACCTGGCCTTGCTAAAACAAGGGCCATTAAAACTTTAAGCGATGGGATTGAGGCAAGCTTTCATCGGGTGCAATTTACTCCAGACCTTTTGCCGGCGGATCTGACCGGCACAGAACTCTACCGTATGGAGACTGGCATTTTTGAATTTGTAGGCGGCCCCCTTTTTCATAACTTAATCCTTGCCGATGAGATTAATAGAGCGCCAGCTAAGGTGCAATCAGCGCTTTTAGAAGCTATGGCAGAAGGGCAAATCACGGTCGGAAAAAAAACGTATCCCCTCCCCTCTTTATTTCTTGTGATGGCGACGCAAAATCCAATTGAACAAGAAGGCACATATCCGCTTCCGGAAGCTCAGCTCGACCGCTTTTTACTGCAAGTTAACGTCGATTATCCTGACGCTGCAAGTGAACTTAAAATTGTAACCCTCGCTTTAAAAGAAGCTTTTGCAGCGAAACAAGCCAAATACATCGAACGACTTAAGCAAGAGGATATTTTGCAAGCAAGACAAGTCGTTTTAGATGTGTATATGAGCGAAAATATCTTACAGTATATCGTTCAATTAATCCTTGCCACAAGGCATCCCGAGAAATATGGAAAAGAGCTTGCAAGTTGGATCCAATATGGAGCAAGTCCAAGAGCTACAATCGGCCTTGCAAGGGCTTCAAAGGCGCTTGCTTTTTTAAGCGGTAAAGATTACGTGGGACCTGAGCACGTTCAAGCGATTGCCTACGATGTTTTAAGGCACCGCCTCATTTTGACTTACAAAGCGGAAGCTGAAGGCATTACCACCGATAGATGCATTCAAGAAATCATCGCAAAAGTCGCTGTTCCATAAATATCACTTCAAGAAAAGTTTTAAGAAATGCATGACGAAAAAGGAATTGCTGACGAAAAGGCAGTTTTTATCACACTTGATGATTTGATATCTCTTAAAGGTAAGGCAAAAGCGTTTTCCCTTTTTAAGTCCAAAAGCGCTTCTCTACATTCCGGAGGTCATAAATCGCATCTTTTGGCGCGTGGCATGGAGTTTGCCGAGACAAGGCGCTACCAAGCTGGTGATGACATTAGAACAATCGATTGGAGAGTGACTGCAAGGACAGGAAAACCCCATACGAAGCTGTTTTCTGAGGAAAGAGAGCGCTCCATTTATACTTGCATAGACTTTCGCTCTCCCATGTTCTTTGCAACTCAAGGAGTCTTTAAGTCTGTACAAGCAGCAAAAATTGCAAGTTTAATTGCATGGAAAGCCGCAACTTCAGGCGATCGAATTGGGGGACTTATCTTTGACAATTACGGACTCACAGAAAAAAGACCCATGCGCGGTAAAAGCGGCGTATTGCCTCTTCTTGAATCGATCTCATTTTCTGCTAAGTATAGCGAGGATAAAATGGTAAGGGGACAGATTGCAAGTATGGACCTTGCTCTTTCCCATATTTCAACTACAGTACGTCCGGGCAGTCTTGTCTATATCATTAGCGATTTTAGAAGATGTGGGATCAATTTAAATACATATCTTCATAAAATTGCAAGCCACTCTCAAGTTGTTCTTTGCTTTCTCTATGATCCAGTAGAAGAAGAGCTGCCGAGTCACAATTCTTTTGCTATCACTGATGGCAAAAGCAGCTATTCGTTACAGACACATAGCAAAAAGATGCTAGATGCCTATAAACAGCAATTTAACCAAAGAAAAGAGCAGCTTAAATCGGTCTCTCAAAAAAAAATCCATTTTACGATGTGTGCCACGACCGATGATCCCACAAACATGACATTGTTAGATTGAATATATGCCAAATCATACGCCAAATATTGACATGTTAAGAGACATCCATCTTCCTGAAGCCATCTCGATGGGAACTGATAAGTATCTCATTATAACGCTTGCAATGATCTTAGGGGCCATTGTGATTGCTCTTATCTGTTATTTTCTAAAAAAACTCTTAAGACCCACTTTAAAAAAGGAAGCTCTTTTTCATCTTGCAGCCATTGAAGAAAGTTTTTTGGCGACATCTGATTCTAAGAAGTGCTTAATGGATTTGTCAGGTCTTCTTAGACGAGTGGCCATCACAAAAGATAAACAAAATGCAAGCCTAACAGGCATCAATTGGTTAAAATATCTCGATGGAGAAATTAAACAAGACGATTTTGAAAATGGAGTTGGAAGAGCGCTTTTGATAGGTCCTTATAGCAGAACCATTGAAAATACTGACGTTTATAAACTAATTGACCTTTGCAAACGTTTTTTGGAGGCACAATGATCCATTTTGAATGGCCAATTGTCTTTCTTCTTCTTCCGTTGCCACTGCTGATTACCTATGCTTTAAGGGTCCTAAGACCTACTCCAAAGGATTCCTTAGAAAAGTCTCAGTTAATTGTGCCCGATATGGAGGACTTTGTCCATCTAACACAAAGGGTTAAAGAGGCAAAAAGCAGTACAATTAACGTCTCTTTTCTATTGAGCGCGCTTTGCTGGATATTTTTAATTTGCGCAGCTGCAAGGCCTTTAAAGCCTTTAGATCCGATTGAAATTCCAAAGTCTGGTCGAGACCTTCTCCTTGCAGTCGATCTATCGGGAAGTATGGCCACTAAAGACTTTGAAATGAATGGCAGGTATTTTGATCGCCTATCCGCCACAAAGTTAATTGTAGGAGATTTTATTGAAAGAAGAAAAGGAGATCGAGTTGGCCTTATCCTGTTTGGAACAGAAGCTTATCTTCAAACTCCCCTCACCTTTGATACTGCGACCGTTAAGCAACTCCTCATGGAAGCTGCCATTGGTCTAGCTGGGACTGAAACTGCCATTGGAGATGCCATTGGCCTTGCCGTCAAACAATTAAAAGATGCGCCTAATCAATCTAAGGTATTAATATTGCTAACCGATGGACAAAATAATCAAGGCGTACTAACGCCTGAAAAGGCAGCAACCATTGCAGCAAATGCCGGATTAAAAGTTTATACAGTGGCCATCGGCGCAAAAGATGCGATGATTCAAACTCCTTTTGGGCTTCGCAAAGGTGGACAATCTTCTCAGATAGATGAAAAAGCGTTGCAAATGATCGCAGAGAAAACATCTGGAAGCTATTTTAGGGCCTATAATGCCGATGAGCTTGCAAAAATCTATCAAAAGTTAGATGAATTTGAACCCGTTGAAAAATTGGCAGAAGTATTGAGGCCAATCGATGAGGTCTTTTACGTGCCACTTTCTATAGCCTTACTCCTCATCGCTTCACTTGTGATTTATAAAATATGGAAGAATTCCCGATGAACGACTTTCATTTTATTAGACCCTATTCCCTTTTTCTTTTGATTCCTTTAGCTTGCCTTCTTTTGGCTCTTTGGAGCCAAAAAGGAAAAGGTTCCAGCTGGACCAAGTACTGCGCCAAACACTTAATTCCTTTTGTGATTAAACAAAAAAAGGAAAGAAGCTCAATTGGCTTCCTCTTTTTTGCAATCATGTCCACTCTCCTTATTTTTTCCTTAGCCGGCCCCTCATGGGAACAAATCGCCTTGCCCCTTGCAAAGTCGACTTCCGATTTAGTGATCGCCTTAGACCTCTCCCCTTCTATGCTTGCAGAAGACATCAAGCCAAGTCGTTATAAAAGAGCTTTATATAAAATTGAAGACCTTCTTGCCAAGAGATCTGAAGGGCAAACGGCCCTTATCGTATTTACAGATGAAGCGTATGTTGTATCCCCATTAACGACGGACACCAAAACAATTGTATCTCTTTTAAGTGCAATTGACCCATCCATTATGCCGACGCACGGGTTAAAACATCAGGCAGCAATTGATAAAGCAGCTGAGCTTTTGTCTCAAGCTGGCACAACTAAAAATGGCAAGGTTCTTCTCTTAACAGCTGATAGTACTCTCTTTTCTACCGATGCAAAAATTGCAGTCTCTGTTTTAGGAGTCGGCACTGAACAAGGCGCTCCGATTCCAAGAGGAGAAATGGGCTTTGTTAAGGACTCAAAAGGAAATGTGGTCATTACAAAAGTCGATATCGCCAATCTCGGAAAACAAGCCAAGGCAAGTGGGGGCATCTTTTCTTTAATCACCGCAGATGATGCCGATTTACAAAGCATCTTGAGTTGTTTAAAAACCTCCGAAATGACAAATGCAGCTGATGCCTCTATCTACAAAAAAGACAAAGATATGGGCGTATGGCTTGTTCTCTTAGCTCTTCCCCTTGCAGCCTTTATCTTAAGGCAAGGGGGATATTTGACCCTTTTCCTTCTTTTCTTTTCTACCAATCTGAATGCAAGTCTTTGGGATAGCGCAGACCAAAAGGCGATGAAGGCCTTTAATAAAGGATCTTACTTGGAAGCCTCTCATGGATTTGATAATCCCAAATGGAAAGCTGCCTCCCTTTATAAAGGGGGGATGTATAAAGAAGCTGCAGCTCTTTACAAAGAGGATGAAAGCGCAGATGGATATTACAATTTGGGCAATGCACTAGCAAAGGATGGCCAAATCGATGAAGCAATTGTTGCCTATACAAAAGCCTTAGAGATCGATCCAAAGGCCGAAGATGCAGCTTACAACAAGAGCTTGCTAGAAAAGCAAAAAGAGCCCCCTCCGCCTAAAGATGACAAAAATAAAAAAAACGAAGATAAAGGCAAAGATGACAGTGAAAAAGGCGATGGGGGAAAAGACGATAAATCCAACAATGAAGAGCCATCCAACGAAGGAGCCAATGATAAAAAGGATGAGGGTAAAGATAATGCCTCAAAAGACAAGCCCAACGACTCTAATGAACAAAACAAAAGCGATCAACAAGTAAAAGATTCAAGTCAAAGTAAAGGTGACCAAAAACAGTCTAAAAATGGTCAAGATCAAGAAGGTGACAAAGAAGATATTTCCCAAAAGGACGAAAAGAGTTTTAAAGACGATCTAGATAAGGCGCTTGATAAAAATTCAAAGGGCCAAAATCAAGAGCAAAAGGATCAAGAGGCTATAGACTTAAAACAAAAAGCTTTAGAGTCTGCACAAAATGAAAAAGATGAGCAACAAGAGATGGACGATCGTCAACTGCAAAGAATCAAAGATGACCCAGGCGCCCTTTTAAGGCGTAAATTTCAGTATCAATATAAGAGGCAATTGCAAAAACAATCATGAACATTACAAATAGACTTTTTTCAAAACTCGCTTTGGTTGATAAATTTCATGATTTTTGTGCAGATGTGCTGCAAAATTTTGAAAGCATATGTATACACCTGGTTGAAAAATTTTGCAGCAAAGATACCAAAAAGCATGAGTTTAGCGACCAAATGGAGTTTCGAAAAAAGTCTAATAAACTCTTAAAAGTTTTACTTTCAACCCTGCTAGTGATAAGCCCTTATTTACAAGCCGATGTAACTGTTCACCTAAATCGCTATGACATTCATCAAAACGAATCATTTCAGCTCATGTTTACAAGTGATCAAGGGATTAATCAAGAGATTGATTTCTCGCCTCTTGAAAAAGACTTTAAAATTATTTCTTACCAGCAAGGTACAAATGTAAGGCTCATCAATGGAACTTTAAAACAGGAGATCAGTTGGATTCTCACTCTTTCAAGTCGCAAGACTGGTGATATCGAAATTCCCTCTATCCAATTTGGCCCATTTCAGACCAAAAGTATAACAATCCATGTAGCAGATGCGCTTGCCCCTAGCAAAGATGACCCAATCTATATCGAAGCCAAGCTTTCTCCATCCGATGAGGTCTTCCAAAATTCACAAGTCATTTTAACAATAAAGCTCGTAAGAAAAGTCAACCTTATGAATGGGGCAGTCTCTGCATTGCAACTTAGCGATCCGGATGCAACCGTGCAACAAATTGGTACTGATCAAGAGTATGAAATATTTGAAAATGGGAGGCAATCACTTGTCTTAGAAAAATCGTTTGCCATTCAACCTGCAAAAGTCGGTAAGCTCGTGATTTCTCCTGTTGAATTTACAGGCCAAATGATGGTAGGCCGTTCCATGTTTGACTTAAATACTCGGCATATCCAGATTTCAACCCAGGAGCTAAGGCTGAAGGTCCTCCCCATTCCGGAGGGTTTTACAAAGCAGAACTGGCTTGCAGCAGATGATGTGCAAATTTATGATGAATGGAGCGCAAAAACTGATCAACTCCCTTTAGGTGAACCCATTACGCGTACTGTGACTATTCGGGCAAGTGGGGCGCTTGCAAGCCAAATTCCAGCACTTGAGATCAACATTTCAAAAGATTTTAAGCAGTACGAAGATAAACCCTCTATTAGAGACACAAAAAGCGCTGATGGCAATATCGGGATCAAACAGCTCACCACGACGCTAATCCCGACAAAAGCCGGCAGTTATACCTTTCCTAAAATTGAAGTCAAGTGGTGGAACCTTAAGACAAAATCGGCATCTCTTGCCGTTATCCCAGAAGTGACTGTGGTTGTGACAAATGCTGCAGAAAAAGTGGCAGAAGCAGAAAGCTCAGCTGCATTGAATGAAAAAGTGGCAGAAGACAATGTAGATACAAAATCGACTCAATTGCATGTTGCAAGACTGCCTGCATTTGTTTTGATTCTAATAGGAGCAGGTAGCGCATGTCTTGCAATCGCCTTTTCATTCTTAATTTATAGAGCGGCATCTAAAGCTAAGAAACCAATGGATCAGGTTGAAAAAACTAAAGGACAGTGCAAGCAAAATTTAAAGGCAGCATGCCGTGGCAATGCGCCAAAAGAAGCGGAAAAAATGCTTCTTCTTTGGGCTGAATCCATTTTCCCCTTAGATCCTCCAAGAACACTTGCAGGATTACAAAGTAAAGTGGCAAGTCATCCGCACCTAAAAGAAGCAATTAATGCCCTGGAAAAAATCCTGTACTCTCCCCTAGACCAAAGTAAAGCCTCTTGGTCAGGAGATGAGCTTTTTTCCCAAGTTAAGCAATTTAAACGACCTAAGGACAACGCAAAAAAGGGTAAACAACCTGTACTTCATAACCTCTATAATTAGCCACAACAAAATTCCATCTAATTCTTAGGAGTTAGATCAGAAAATTTATAGCTGTCAAGTTTGTCAAAATGTGATTGTTTATGACTACCTATGTTCATGCAAACCCCCATTTTGAGGCCCAGCGTCGGACGTTTTCGGGTCCTCTTTCGCTTTCGGGTGCTCTATTCTAGTGATAGATTGTCTTCCATTAGCGTTTTTCGCAGTTTCTATAGAAATGAGGGTACCAGGTTTCCAGCTCTTGATAGTATGAAGATTCTTTTTATTACTATTTATTGTATAAGTTTCACTTACAGCGACCCCTGAACTGTCTTTGTAGTGATATACATCTACATTAAAACTATGAGGACTAACTCGAGTTACTTTTGAGACATAGACATCCTTGGGATCGGAATGACCCAGTGCAGGCATCACACACAACAAGCTCACACAGCATAAAATAATTTTATTTAAATACTTCATAATTACCCCCTTTTTTATAAAAAAAGACACACTCATATTTATTATTATATATATAATATTTTAATTCAACTGTAAAATATAAATAACAATTTGTAAAAACTTGGTCAGACGTTAAGGGGTCGAGTAAGGGATAAATTTAGCCCGATAGGGGCTCCAGTGGCAAACTTTTGAATTTTCTTGTATATCTGACTTGTTGAACGAGCAACATTGCATTCTCAAAACTCATGGTAAGACGGTTGCCTGAGCTTGCGAAGGCGACTGTCTTACCATGACTTATTGAGAACTTACCAACTTTTTATTGGTTTGCTAGTGAATTTCCGCCTAAGGAAAATTGGAATGGAAAAGATTACAAAACAATCAAGAGTGTGTTGTTGAGTTAGATAGTGGCTATGCCGATCAAAAACCATTGATTAAGAACAAGATAAGCATAAAGCCGCATGCGGCTTTATGTTTATCCTGATGTCTGGACTTGCAGTATTCGGATTGAAATTTCGTACGCGTTAAGAGAGTAGGTAATTTCGTGTGCGTGCCCGTGTGCGCATCCTATCACCCAAATGTGTACTATCGCTGCTACCGCAGCTTGATTATCAACTACTTGCAACCCCACATTCCACGTCGCTTCGCTCCGTTTCATGCGGGGCTATCACACTTTGGTCACTGCCGTGACCAGCGGCGGCAGCCGCTTTCAGTGCAGCAGCCCCGCATGAAACGGAACGAAGCGACGTGGAATGTGGGGTAGAAGCGAAATAAAATTAGAGCTGCGGCAGCAGCGATAGAAAAGATATGGATAATCCTAAAAACGGCAGTTGGAGACGGCAACTTAACGCAATCTCTTGAACCAGAATCATTTGCAATGGGGTGGTCCTTCACCACTTGGGAATGTCCCGCCCCATTGCAAAGTGATTCTAATTCAAGATCTTGCATTAATTTGCCATCTCGAACTGCCGTTTCTAGGTTAAACCTCTTGATTGGAAAAAGCATATCTCATATCGTTCTTCTTAATACATTTTAGGGATGAATATTTGAAATGAGTAAAAAAAAACGGGTAGTGATTACAGGAATGGCGACTGTCAATCCATTAGGAGACACTTTAGAAGTATTTTATCGCAATTTAATGGCAGGTAAATCTGGCATTAGAAGATGGATAAGCTTAAATATTGATCAATTGGACTGCCAGATCGGGGGCGATATCAGCGACTACGATTTTAACTCAGCATTAAATCAACTAAAATCAAGTCTTTCTGAAGAACATCATAAAAAACTAAGAAAATTGTTTCGCACACTGACATTTTCAAATAAAAGTGGACTCATCACAGCGCTAAATGCCTATCTTGATGCCAATTTATTTGCTATAAATCTAGACCCTTTTAGAGTTTCGGTGATTGTTGGGGGACATAATTTTTCAAATAAGTACCAATACGATCAGATCCATCAATTTAATAAAGAAAAAGAGTTCGTCGATCCCCTTTTTGCAATAGAAGCGCTTGATGCCAATATTCCAGGCACGATTTCGGAAGCTTTAGGAATTATGGGCCCCTCCTATACAGTAGGCGCAACTTGTGCAAGCGGAAATGTCGCCATGCGGGATGGCTTTAGAGATATAGTGATGGGTGAGTGCGATGTAAGTGTTATTTGCGGGCCTATCTTTCATATTAATGAACTCGACATCCATGCGATGGCAAGTATTAATGCTGTTGTAACCGAAAAGAAATTCCAACACGATCCCGAAAGAGCTTCTCGCCCATTTGATAGCAAGCGTTGTGGTTTTGTCCCTTCTCACGGAGCTGCGACCTTGATTTTAGAAGATCTAGATCACGCTATAAAAAGAGACGCCCGCATCTATGCAGAAGTTCTGGGCGTTGCCGCTAATTCAAACGCCAATCACCTACCAGCTCCAAGTGAAAATGCGCAGTATCATTTAATCACCCACTTACTTCAGTCTACCGGGACAAGAAAAGAAGACGTCAATTTTATCTCATGTCATGCGACGGGTACCCCTTTAGGCGATATTGTAGAACTAAATGCCATAAGGCGCAGTTTTGGCGATCACGCCTATAAATTAAAGCTCAATGCCCCTAAATCTATGCTTGGACATACTACCTGGTCTGCTCCTTTAGTTGAGACTATTGCAGCTGTCATGCAAATGAATAATTCCAAATTGCATGGCACAATCAATATCGAAAAATTAGCAGATGAAGTCGACTTAGACGTTTGCGCAAATGGCCCAATCGATTGGAATGTAGACGTGATGTTAAAAAACTCGTTTGGATTTGGCGGTTTAAACTGTAGCTCTCTTATTAAAAAATATAAGGAATAAGTATGAATGCATTTGTGAGCGGTGGATCTCGCGGAATCGGCAGAGACATCGTGTTAAAGTTTGTGCGCATGGGATGGGGGGTCGCTTTTACTTACGCCCACAATAAACTCATGGCAGATGAGACAGTAAAGCTTGCAAAAGAAATTAATCCAAATGTAAAGGTGATCGCCTATCAATTAGATGTGAGAAACAGTGATGAAGTAGATAACGTTGTTGACAAAGCGATTGAAGACTTTGACCATATCACAGCCTTAGTCAATAACGCAGCTATTGTCAAAGATAATGCCGCAGCACTTATGTCAAATGAAGATTGGAATGATGTGATTGCAACAAACCTCACAGGCCCCTTTTATCTAGCGCGAAGCTTTATTATGCATTTTCTTTCAATGAAAAAAGGGCGCATTGTAAATATTTCTTCACTTGCACAGTATGGCTCGCCAGGTCAAGTGAACTATTCCGCGGCCAAGTCTGGCCTAATAGGGCTTACCCAATCGCTTGGAAAGGAATATGGCGCTAAGGGAATTACTTCTAATGTCGTGACTGTCGGCTATGTCCAAACGTCCATGACAGAGGACCATATGTCTAAACATTTACAAGAATTTTGGGTAAAGCATTGCCCATTAAAGCGCATTGCAAGTGGAGAAGAGATCGCAAATGCCGTCTTTTTCTTATCCTCAGATGAGGGACGCTTTGTCAATTGCGAGGTGTTAAATGTCTCAGGCGGCCTTACCTACATCCCATAAATACATCATGAAACAATTTAATGGTCCTAAAGTTGGAATAGAAAAAATCAACGTCTACGGAAGTTCGATGTGTCTTTCACAAGAAGATTTAGCGCGCTTTCGCGGGCGCGATCCTGAAAAGACTGTTAAAGATTTCTCAATTCAGACAAGATCGCTTAACCCCCCTTACGAAGATACTGTGACGATGGGAGCAAATGCCGCGCGTCCCATGCTTACGCAAGAAGATATAAATTCTATTGGATTGCTAATTGTTGGGACTGAAGGGTCTATTGATTTTGGTAAGCCCATTTCCACCAATATCCATAGCGCTTTAGGTCTTCAACCTAACTGCAGATCATACGAAACAAAACATGCCTGCTATAGTGGCGTTGCGGCGTTAGATTCGGCGATCAACTGGATCGCATCTGGATTAAATAAAGGCAAGAAGGCGTTAATCATTGCATCAGATTTTAGCAGAAAGCACTTTCAAAAAGACCATGAATTTGTCTTAGGAGGGGCAGCTTCAGCCATTTTAGTGAGCGATAATCCACAAGTGGTAGAGTTTGAGCTGCAACATAAAGGTACTTGGACAGCTGACGTCTACGACACATTCCGTCCATCTGCAACGATTGAAATGGGCAACAATGAGGTCAGTCTATTTGCCTACCAAGATGCCGTAGAAGGCGCTCTTGATGACTATTTGCGCTCTTTTGAAGGGACTATCGATTTAAATACCTACTTTAAAAGCCATATCTACCATATGCCCTTTCCCCAAATGGCTTTTGTCGCGCATAGAGTGTTATGCCAAAAAATGGCAATTACAAAAAAATCGGAAATTCAAGAACATTTCAATCGCAAAGTAGCTCCAACATTTGCCTATTCACAAAGAGTTGGGGCTGCTTATGGAGCCTCCAATTTTGTCTCTCTTTGCGGCCTGATAGATACGTCATCAGATTTAAAAGCCTGCGATCGGATCTCATTTTTTTCCTATGGCTCCGGCTGTATAGGAGAATTTTACTCGGCCAAACTCATGGAAAATGCAGCTCACGTGGTAGGCGCCATGAAAATAGAGGAAAACCTCAATGCCCGTATGCAAGTGACAGTGGCACAATACGAAGAGATTGAAAATCTTCGCGAAAGCTACATTGAACGTGCCACCTATGTGCCGGATTTTACCATCGCAGATCATTGGTTTAAAAAACATTACGAGGGAAAAGAGCTCTTATATTTAAAAGAAGTCAATAACTTCTATCGAAAATACGCCTGGAGTTAAACTCTTGCCCATTACTTACAAAATCGATTCTGGCCTTGCACTTATCACGTTAGCAGGCTGCCATTCTGAATGTAGATTGAACCATGAAAGTCTTACCGATTTACATAGATACATGGATCTTGCAGTGGCCGACCCTATTGTGAAGATTATCTTGCTGCGCAGCCTTGGAAAAGATTTTTGCACAGGGCTTGATCTTGAATTTATAGAAAGTGATTGTATAGCATTACAAACTGCAGTTGAATTATATGCAGGTATTCTTAAAAAGATCCACGCTGCGCCAAAAGTCGTCATCGCTGTTATCAATGGCGCTGTGAAAGGTGGTGGCGTTGGTCTCATCAGCGCCTGCGATATAATCGTTGCAACTGATGAGTCTACTTTTCAAATGCCAGAGGTTTTATTTGGCATTATCCCCGCAAACGTCATCCCCTTTTTAGTCTGTAGGCGCATTTCCATGCAAAAGGTGCGTTATTTGATCCTCACGGCCTCAAAAATTAGTGCAAAAGAAGCTCTTGCAATCGGTCTTATCGATGAAGTGCATTCTAAAGAAGACTTGGAAAAGAAAACGAAATCAATCATTAAGAGGTTATTTAAAGCAAACCCTCAAGCTCTAAACCTTGCCAAAAGCTTTACCGAACAAGTATGGGGAAAAGAGATAAATATCGCATCAGATCTTGCAAAAGAAGCTTTGCTTGATATCATTCAAAAACCAGAAGTCAAAAAAGGGATTACGTCGTTTAATGAGGGAAAAGTGCCCGAGTGGTTTTCTCTCTTTAAAGCAAGCGATTCGATTACAGGTCTAAAGTATGAATAAAAAAGTTCAGATAACTATAGGCGATGATGGCATTGCTACCCTTAAGATGAATGATATTGAACGAAAAAATATCTTCTCCGATGAATTCATTGCAGATTTGATGGAAGGGATCGATGAAATCTATGCATGTAAGCCCAAAGTGATGATTCTACAAGGCCTTTCCGAAGTTTTTTCATGCGGCGCCGATAAAAAACAGCTCTTAGGTCTTGCAAAAGGTCAAATGCACGTCAAAGATCTCCTTATTAGCGAAAAATTAGTCAATGCGCCATTTCCCATTATATCGGCCATGGAGGGACATGCCATTGGCGGCGGACTTATGCTTGCAGCCTGTTCCGATATTGTCATAGCCGCAAGGGAAAGTTGGTATGGCGTCACATTTATGACACTTGGCTTTACGCCAGGAATGGGAGCAACGACTTTATTACAAGATCTTTTTGGGAGCTTTCTTGCCAATGAAATGATGTTTACCGGCAAGCGCTACAAAGGTAGGCATTTAAATGAGATGTCAACCCACATTAATTATATCCTTCCAAAAGAGGAAGTGGTCAAAAAAGCGTATGATATCGCTTTACAAATTTCTCAAAACAATTTAGAGTCGATACATTTGTTAAAATATACTCTTAGCGCAAGGAAAAAAAAACTGCTGATTGAAGCTAGAGTCCAAGAAGATTTGATGCATCGTTTGAGTTTTTCTTTTCCCGAAACAAAAAAACGAATTAATGATTTTTATTTAGGATCATCAGATGATAAAAATTGACATGTCAGATCAAGTAGTGCTTATCACAGGCGGCACTAAAGGCATTGGGCTAGCTTCCGCATTAAACTTTGGCAAAGCTTCGGCACGCACATATCTAACGTACAAGTGGGGCGCAGATGATGATTTTAAGTCATTATACGAAGCTTTTGATAAGCTACAAGCGCCAAGGCCTCAGCTCATCCAAGCTGATGCGAGTGTCACCGAAGATACTAAAGCGCTATTAAATTCGATTAAAGAAAAAGAATCAAAAATTGATATTTTCGTGTCCAATGTGGCATTTGCACAAAGCCCAAAAAATTTACAAGATTATAAAAAACAAAGTTTTTATAAAACTTTAGATTATTCCACATGGCCTATGGTAGAATATACCCAATTGATCAAATCGTTTTTTGGAAAATACCCTGGGAAGGTCCTTGGCATCTCAAGCGATGGCCCAGATCACTTTTACCAAGGCTACGATTTTGTTGCGGCTTCAAAGGCATTATTAGAGTTTTTTGGTAGGTACATGGCTGTCCACCTTCAACAAGAAGGTAGCACTGTCAACGTAGTGAGATTTGGTCCGGTGAATACGGAATCTTTTCAATTAATTTTTGGACAGGGATTTATCGATTTTTTAAAAGAAAATGGTTTACCGGAAGAAACTATACTTAAACCAGAAGAGTGCGGCGATGCTGTATTTGCGCTTTGCTCGGGGTTACTCAACGCGATGAATGGACAGGTAATTACTATTGATAGAGGAATGCCCTTTCGCGATAATTCCTTACTTCGCTATATGAAAGAAAAATAACCATTGGAGATACATTATGACAAAAACGATAAGTAAAGGTGATGTGATTGCAGTCATCAAAAGAAAATTAATGGATAATCTGGAAGATCTAAAAGAAGATGATCTAGATCCATCTAAACCGATGAAAGACTATGGCGCCAATAGCCTTGATATTATTGAAGTAGTCTCGACATCAATGAGAGAACTTAACATCAAAATACCGCGCGCAGAACTTGCTAATATTACAACGCTTGATCAACTAGCAGATAAATTCGTAGAATTTATGGATAAAAAGTCTTAAAGGCAGTTAAGTGGAAAACCCCTTAGACTATGATCTGGCTGATTTTTTCTTTAATGAAAGTCCCAATATATTAACTCCCCCACCCTATTTTAATACATGGGTAAATGATCCCGGAATTAGCGCTACGCTTAGTTTTTTTGAGCAGCCGCTTTTATCAGCGCCCTCTGCTGTCACAAGGATCTGCTCAAATTTAGATGGGCAAAAGAGAAGAGTCATTAATCTGACTTCTTATAATTATCTTGGGCTATCAACTCATCCAGAAGTCCTAAAGGCGTGCTCTTTAGGTTTGAAAGAGTATGGAATGGGCGCATCAGGCGCCCCTGTCTTATCCGGGACCTTTGATTTACATGTCAAGCTTGCCAAGATGCTCTCCCATTTTAAGCAAAAAGATGACACGGTGTTATATTCCAGTGGTTTTGGGGGTAATTTAGGTGCCATCCAAGGTCTTGTGAGAAAAGGTGACTTGCTCGTCATGGATAATAAAATTCATCGAAGTCTAATCGATGGAGGGACTTTATCCGGCGCTAAAATGGTCTTTTTCGCACACAATGACATGCAGCATTTAAATGAGATTTTAGAAAAAAACAAACACAAAAGAATTCTCGTCATTGTGGAAGGGGTCTATTCCATGGACGGAGATCTTGTGAAGCTGCCGGAACTTATAGAAGTCACGGATCAATATCCAAATGTGTCTATTTACCTAGATGATGCTCACTCCACGCTTATGTTTGGAAAATATGGGCGAGGAATCGCTGAGCATTTTAATTTAGAGCATAAAATTGGGATCTCTTTTGGCACTCTTTCTAAGTCATTTGGCGGCCTTGGAGGGTTTGTCAGCGCCAATAAAGAAACGATTCAATATTTAAAATGTTATTCCTCCCCTTACGCGTTTTCCTGCTCGCTTCCCCCCTGTATTGTTGCAGGACTCATAAAAGCTCTTGAAGTAGCAACTCGAGATAGCACCTTAAGGGATAAAATGTGGGAAAATACCCGCTACTTTAAAAATGAACTTGTGCAGATGGGTTTAAACATAGGTGAAACTGAATCTCAAATCATCCCTATTATCATCGGCTCTTCGCGAGAGCTTCTTTATGAAATGGCTACCAAGATGCAGCTGGCAGGCCTTCTTTTACAACCTGTTGTATTTCCGGCAGTCCCTCACGAATCTCTTCGCTTTCGCATTTCTATGACGGCACAAATTACAAAAGATGAGATGGATGAGGCCCTTAATATCATCCAAGATGTGGTAGCAAAAAAACTTGCGGAAAAAATCCATTATTAGGGTTGTAAAGTTATGTCATTAGACATTCAAATCGTTTCCACAAAAAAAGAAGAAAATGACTTTATCGAGTTACCTTGGGATTTGCACAGTCGAGATGATAACTGGGTGCCCCCATTAAAAATTTCAGTAAAGAACACTTTAAATCCTGTAAAAAATCCTTTTTTTAAGCATGCTTTAGTTTGTAAATGGATAGCCTACAAAGATGGCAAGCGCGTGGGAAGAATAGCTGCCTTTCTAGATAGCCGTCACAACGAATTTCACAATGAAAAAACGGCTCATTTTGGTTTTTTTGAAAGCATCGATGACCAAGCAGTTGCAAACGCTCTTATTCAAGTTGCAAGCGATTGGACCAAGGAACAGGGAAGTGATATTTTGCGCGGCCCCATGAACCCATCGACAAATCATACTTGCGGCATGCAAATTTCAGCCTTCGACACTAAGCCCTATGTGATGATGACGCAAAATCCAAATTACTATCCCACACTTATGGAACAAGCCGGATTAGTCAAAGCAAAAGATCTTTATGCATGGATAATTGATAAAAAATGCCAGCGCCACGACAGGCTTTTAAAACTTGCAAAAGCCAAAGAAGAAAGCGAAGGGATACAAATTAGACACTTAAATCTAAAAGATTATCACAACGAAATAGAGAGCCTTTATACTGTTTATCACGATGCTTGGGAAAAGAATTGGGAATTTGTTCCGATGAACCATGAAGAATTTTGTTTTATGGCAAATGAAATGAAATCGTTTGTGATTCCCAGTTTAAGCTATATTGTAGAAGTTAAAGGTGAAGTTGCCGCCTTTTCGCTATTTTTACCTGACCTCAATCAAGTTTGCTACAAAATAAAAGATGGTAAGTTGTTTCCTACCGGCTTGCTAAAATTTATTTACTATGCAAAAATGAAGAAGATAATGACGCAAGGGAGAATCCCTATTCTTGGGGTGCGCAAAAAATTTCAACCGATGGGTCTTAGCTCCATGATGTTTATGCGCTTGTTCGTAGAAGCGGCTGCAAAAGGGATTTTAGCTGTTGAGTGTTCATGGATTTTAGAAGACAATAAAGCGATGAATAATTGGCTAAAGCTAATGGATGCAAAGATGTACAAAACCTATAGAATTTTTGAAAAACAATTATGAATAAACCTAACGATTTCAGGTGGTCAGGAGACTCTGAGCCCCATAAGAAAAGGACCAAAGAAATTATCACTAAGCATCCTGAGATAAGGCTGTTGATTGGAAGAAATCCTTATACGCTGCTGATTATTATAACAAGCGTGGGTTTACAGCTTATCCTTGGGGTGTTGCTGAGGGACCAACCACTTTGGTTAATCTTCCCCATTGCCTACTTTATCGGGGCGTTTTTATGTCATACTGCAGAAGTGTGTATCCACGAGTGTTCCCATAACCTCCTCTTTACAAGAAGAAGCTTTAACACTATAGCCGGTATTATCGCCAATCTTCCGCTCGTAATTCCAAGTTCTGTTTCTTTTCAGAAATACCATCTCAAACACCATGCCCATCAAGGTGTTGAGGCGATGGATGCAGATATGCCCTCTCGGTGGGAAGCAAAACTGATCAACAACTCTATGCTTGGAAAAGCACTTTGGCTTTTGCTATATCCTATATTTCAAGCTTTAAGGCCACTAAGACTAAAAGAGATCTCCCTTTTTGATCCATGGACACTTGTCAATATCATCGTGCAAATTTCCTTTATGATTCTTTATATGTATGCTTTTGGAGCAAAGGCGGCTCTTTACCTTACTGCAAGCTTTTTTTTTTCCATCGGACTGCATCCATTAGGGGCAAGGTGGATCCAAGAGCACTTTTTGACACACGGCGATCAGGAAACAAAAAGTTATTATGGCAAGTTAAACATCTTAAATTTAAATGTAGGCTATCATAACGAGCACCACGATTTTCCAGCTGTTCCTTGGAATAAGTTGCCAAGGGTCAAACAAATCGCAAGTGCCTATTATGACAGCTTAGGCTCTCATACTTCGTATACTTTACTGCTTTTGCAATTTTTATTTGACCGCAATCTCTCACTTTATTCCCGTATGGCGAGGGTTAAACGAGATAGAAATTATACCCAAGAAATATGAAAGCCTCAAAATACTATCCCCGAAACATTTTAGAAGGTTAACCGGAATAAAACGCGAAACTTTTGAAAACGGGCGGTAAATGAAAATGTAATCGGTAGTTTAAAGAGATTCAAGATCCTAAGCGATAAATACAGAAATCGAAGAAAAAGGTTTGGTTTGAGATTCAATCTTATTGCAGGGATCTACAATTTTGAACTCAACGCAGAGACGCAGAGTCGGAGAGACGCGGAGAAACAGGCTATAAGCCATTGACTACCCTACAACCATCCATTAAGCTTTCTAATAGTCCAGGACCGCCTAAAGTTCTATGTACCTCAATAGCTGCATCAAGCACCTGATCTGACAACAAATTTTCAATTATCCTAGAAACGGCAGTTCGAGATGCTAAATTGGCGCAAGATCTTGAATTAGAATCACTTTGCAGTGGGGCGGGACATTCCCGATTGGTGAAGGACCGCCCCACTGTAAATGATTCTGGTTCAAGAGATTGTGTCAAGTTAGCGTCTCCAACTGCCGTTTTTAGGATTATCTCTGCGTCTCTCCGGCTCACCGCCTCTGCGTTAGTCATAAAATACCTCGATCTTTTTGGATATTGTTCTCATTTTTTTGTTCTTGAAAGAGGAGAGTATGCTGAATACTTTAATTACACAAGAGGTCTATTGTTGATTCACTATCTGATGATAATTCTTCAGCGTCTTCTATGATATCTGCATCAAGTCCTATTTGCCTTGCCACCTCCATTCCAATTTGCTGCGTGGAAATTCCAGGCGTTAAAAGATAGGTCGGCTTTAAGGAGGGCTCCATTACAGAAACTTTAAAGTTCACTACATTGGCCCCTTCAGCTTCTAAAAGAGGTACAGTGTCCACATAGTGGGTATTGAAAATGACGCTGCAATTGGCAAGCTTACTTAATTTTCGCATGGTGCTCTTTGCAAGACGCCGTCCAGCCTCTACATCTGTACCGCTATAAGATTCGTCTAAAAAGATAAAGAATTTCCTCTCTGGAAATTTCCTTACCTTAGCGAGGAATTCCTTAACCGTGATACACTGCGTTTGGAAAAAGGAGAGCCCCTTTCTAGGATTATCTTGCGCGCTTGTAGGAGTCGAGGTTAAAATACTATCATAAAGAGTTGAGATGACTTTTGTTCCTGGTGTAATACCTGTTTCCATCATAAGAATACAGCCCACAATGGCTCTTGCTGCCGTTGATTTGCCAGCGGCATTAGGACCTGTGACGATGAGTTTTTTATCGTTAAGTTCGATGGAATTGACAACAACGGGGTTTTCACTTAATAATACAACCGGATTCCAATATTCTTCAAAGAGTCCATAGGGTGTATCTCTATCTTCTAGAATCTCTGGAAAGCAATACTTTGGCGCGCCTTCTTTTTTCCCTTCATTATAAAGACGGGCAAGAGAGCTCATCATATCGAATTCATCGGCCGCTAGTTTAGCTTTTCGAAAGTGCTCTTTTATTTCAGGGGTTTCAAACAGATTCCAAACAACTAATACATTTCCTCTTCTAAAAAGATACTTAGCTTTTGAATTAAATGTAGAGGATAAAAGGGCGTTAAAGATCACTTTTAAAGAGCTATCGTCTGTTTCCATAAATTCTTTCAGCACTTGGAAATGCTCTAAGCGCTCAGTAATTTCTGGATGCTCTTTAAGTGCATAATAAATCTTTTGCAAGGCTCTAAACCACTTTGCCACTTTAAATATTTTTGCGTGAGCAATCTGCTGCAACTCAATATCTGCTAAAAAATATTCGGCTTCATTTTTAACGCTAAGGGCGGAAACTGTCCCTCTCCACGCAGCTGTTCCATCTTCAACTTGTTGATTGCGTGTTAATGAAATTAGTCCCCATAAGGCACCAGCAACAGCTGAGAGGCGATGCACAATGGTATGCCACTCTTCTGAGCCTTCAAAATTGACAATTCCCACTCGGTTCATAAAATAGATAGGGAGTACACCGATAAAGCCAGCTGTTATCGCCAATCCGGCAGCGGAATTGACTGTTTGCATGTAGGAATTAAATGTGACAACGTTAGTACAAGATTCGTTAATGGGCTTATCAAAGCGGGTCTTATAATTGACATTATGGCTATCGAGTCTTCCTCCTCTTGACATTTTTGTGTTATACATACTGTTAAGCGCCGATTCGTTTTCCCCAAGTTCTTTTAATCTTTCTTGGACATCCTCAAAAAAGGGATCGCACATTGGATCGTTACAAAGGGAATTGATGATAGCGCTTCTATTTTTGATTTTTTGAACATTTCCTTCCGCCCGAAGAATCATGCTGGTTAAATAAAGAAGCCCTCCTTTCGTTTCTGTCCTATTGATCGCATCAACTAAAGTAAGCAGATTTAAATCTTTCCAACCATTTTTATCGACGATGGAAGGAGTTCCCATTTTTGTTTCAGCCGAGCGAAGAGCTTCTGTCGCGCCTAAAAGATCCACGCGTGGGGTGACATCTTCAAGGATGGCGCGAATCCTCTTAAGAAATTCAGCTGCTGTATTTGTCGAACTGATAATGGAAGGCTCAGCTGGACATTTATCGAGATACTCTTTGACAACCTCATCAGCTTTAATCCAAGTTGCGCATGGGTTTTCATGCAAAACACCTTCTCTTGCAATGACTCCTTCTTCCTCTTCAAGCGCTTGCATATCAATGCAGATATAATCTCGTCTTTCCTGAGGAGAAAAAGCTTGGGCTAAATTGACTAGACTGCTCATAGTATCTCCATAATTTTACGGTTAAAGTTTTTGCACTTTAACAAACAATTAATTTATAGTCAACTTAAATTTAATATTTTTAGTATATATTTAAATCTACTTTATACACAAACAACATAAAAATTGACCCCTATTAAATTTCACATTCTCAAGAAAAGATTGGTAACTTTCGCTGCCCTCTGCTAATTTCTGTACAAAAACAACCAACAATCTAATCTCAATGAAAACAAACGAAATTGACGAATTACAGAGTAGATCCCATCCAAAGCTCCCTCGGATGGTAAGGCTCATTAATCATTTTACCTATTCGCAAAAATTTATCATCATCAGCCTTCTCTTTGCCTTTTCCCTCACAGCTTCCGCATTTTATATGATTAAAGATCAAAACTTAGCGATTGCAAAAGCTAAGCTTGAAAAAACAGGAATCGATTATGAAAGAGGCATTCAAAAACTGATGCAGACAATTCCTATGCATCAATGGAAAATGGAGCGCTACCTAGAAGGTGATCTCAAATTAAAGACAGAGCTTGAAACGCTTCAAGGTACAATTGACAATGATTTCAAGTATCTCATCGACCTAGACGAAGAGCTACAAAAGGAGCTTAAAACCTCTGTAAAAGATTTTTTAAGACAAGATCTTCCTAACTTAAAACCAACGGAGCTTCAGTTGCATTGGAGCGAAATATCTCGCGAAAGCAATAGTTTAAATGTCACAAAAAGTAACGAACTCCATAACACTCTCATCAGCAATCTTCGCACCTTGATGCTTTACATCGGCGAGACATCTCAACTTATCTTAGATCCCACCGTTCAAGTCAATTATTATATACAGACAATCCTTTGGGATCTCCCTAAAGCTCAGACCTTAGTGCCTAAGATGATTAATCTCATCCGCAGCATTAACGAAAAAACCAGCACACGGCAAAATGAAGATCAGCTATTGATGCTAACCTCCAATATGGAAAACAATATCAAAGACCTAAAACGCGACACGAAAAAGGCTCTTCACAATACAATTTTAGAAGAGAATCTGTCGTCTGAAGGAGCTTCCTTAGTGTATGATAGTTTAAAGGTCCCATTGAATGCGTTTTTAAGCGCCATTAACGAATGGTCAACATTGGTTCAAGAAGTCATAAAAGGGATCGGCAGCCAATCAAACGCATTAAAAACAAAAGACTTTACCATGTCTGCAATGAAAACGCAGGAGGCAAACTTTATCCTCTGGGATGCCCTTGCAGATAAAATCGATGCCATCTTATCTCAGCGAATCTCTACTTTAAAAAAAGAGCAGATGATCCGCATCACAATCTCCTTTTTTACAGCGCTCATCGGTTTTACTTTTGGTTTTGTTATGATGAAAGAAATCAGTAAGCCGCTAAGCAACCTTGTAAAAGCTGCCAAAGCTATGGCAAATGGAGATCTTTCTACACGAGTTCCCCTAACTTATGACAACGAAGTTGGACAAGTCAGTATTGCATTTAACCATATGGCAAAGGCTTTTCAAGATATCATCGGAAGATTGCAAACCACAAGTTTGCAACTGTCCCATTCGACAGCAGAAATTGCTGAGGTCGCAAGTAAAGAAGAGGCTGCAGCTATTGAGCAAGAGAAAGAGACTAAACAGATTGCAACAGTGACTCAAGAGATCTCGGAAAATACAAATGAATTTGCAAAAACCATGAATAAAGTCGGAAGTAGTGCAGAAGAGACTTCTGCACTTGCTACTTTAGGTCAAAAGACATTAACTCAAATGGAAACGATTTTGCAAAATGTCGTGACAGCCTCTGAAGTGATTGCAAGTAAACTTGCGATCTTAAATGAAAAAGCAAGTAATATTTCATCGGTCACGACGACCATTGCAAAAGTTGCCGATCAGACAAATTTACTCTCATTAAATGCCTCTATAGAAGCTGAAAAGGCAGGAGAACATGGTAAAAGCTTTTCAGTAATCGCAAGAGAGGTGCGCCGCCTTGCTGATCAAACGGCCAATTCGCTACTCGATATCGAAAAAACTGTCGATGAAATTGTTGCAGCCGTCAATGCGGGCGTTATGAGTGTGGATCAATTTTCTGAAGAAATTAGGGAAGGCGTTGCGCAAGCAAGGCTTACAAGAGAGCAACTTTCAAAAATTATCAATGAGGTGCAGCAACAGACGTTAAGTTTTGAGCATGTCAATCAAGGCTTCCAAGAGCAGCTAAAAGATGCAGCAGAAATTAATCAATCAATTGATAGATTAAGCAATAATGCGCAAAAATCGTCACAATCGATTAGGCAATTTCATCAAGCAGTTGAGCTGCTTAATCAAATGGCCCAAGAGATGCAAGACTCAATTAAAATTATTAAACACTAAGGGACATAAGATGTTATTTGATTTACCCATGATCGAAAAATGTTATCAGAACATGTCAAAATGCCTATGCGATGCAAAAAAACTTCCGATGACTCTTAGTCACAAAATTTTATATACCCATTTAGTCTCACAAGACAACATCGAAAAATCGGACTACATCGATCTATCGCCAGATAGGGTGGCCATGCAAGATGTCACAGCTCAAATGGCGCTTTTGCAATTTGCTTTAGCCAAGCAAATGAAAACAAAAGCGCCAACGACCATTCACTGCGATCACTTAATTTTAGCAGAAACAGGTGCAGCTTCAGACTTAAGCCGAGCCAAAGTAGATAGCAAAGAAGTGTTTGACTTTTTGCAAACGGCTTCAAATAAATTCGGGATTGGATTTTGGCAGCCGGGAGCTGGCATTATCCACCAAGTCCTGTTAGAAAACTACGCGTTTCCTGGGGGGCTCATGATCGGGACTGATTCCCATACTCCAAACGCAGGAGGCCTTGGGATGCTAGCTATTGGCGTTGGGGGCGCTGACGCTGTCGACGTGATGGCAGGGCTACCATGGGAGTTAAAAAGACCTCAAGTCATTGGCGTACATCTTACGGGAGCATTACAGGGGTGGGCCTCAGCTAAAGACGTGATATTGAAAGTGGCAGGCATCTTAACGGTTAAAGGGGGCACGGGTAGCATAATTGAATATTTTGGAGAAGGGACTCAATCGATTTCTTGTACGGGCAAAGCGACTATTTGCAATATGGGGGCAGAAATTGGCGCAACGACTTCTCTTTTTCCATACGATAGCCGCATGAAAGATTACCTCGTTGCTACAGGAAGAGGACAAATTGCAGATCTTGCCGATAAGTTTGAAAGGCATTTAAGGGCCGATGATGAAGTTTTACAAAACCCATCAAAATACTATTCACAAGTCATTGAGATCAATCTATCTGAGCTTGAGCCCTATATCAATGGTCCATATTCACCTGATAAGGCGTGGAAATTGTCAGAGTTTGGCAAAGCTGTCAAAGAAAACAACTACCCAGCTAAGCTTTCTGTGGCATTGATCGGCTCATGCACCAATTCTAGCTACGAAGATATGGAAAGAGCTGCAAGCATTGCTAGCCAAGCAATTTTGCACAATGCAAAAGCCAAATGCCCTCTTACAATAACGCCTGGGTCTGAACAAATCCACGCTACAATTGCAAGGGATGGTCAATTAGACGCTCTTGAGGCAATTGGTGGTCTCGTCCTTGCCAATGCCTGCGGCCCTTGCATAGGACAATGGGCAAGGCACGATGTGAGCTTTGGAGAGAAAAATTCGATCTTAACCTCATATAATCGCAATTTTTCGGGAAGAAACGATGCAAATCCTGGCACCCACTCATTTGTTGCAAGCCCTGAAATTGTCATTGCCTATTCACTTGCCGGACACCTTGAATTTAATCCGATGGAAGACACTTTAACAAGTCAGACGGGGCAAGTCTTTAAGTTAAGCCCTCCACATGGCAATGAGCTGCCAAAAAATGGCTTTATCGTAGACCTTAAAGGATTTATTCCGCCGCTTACCGATGGCACACATGTTAAGATTGCAATCGACCCTTCAAGCGAGCGCTTAGAAGCCTTAGCGCCATTTGCGCCCAATGATGAAGAGAGCTTATTGAATTTAAAGGTTCTTGCAAAAATTCAAGGCAAATGCACGACAGATCATATTTCCCCTGCCGGTAAATGGCTAAATTTGAGGGGGCACTTAAGGAAACTTTCCGAGAATTTGCTTCTTGGTGGAATGAATGCATTTCGGGACGAAATAGGCAAAGGAATCAACCTCATTACCCAGAAAATTGAAACGTTCGCATCCGTTGCCAAAAGCTATAAGGAGCGCGGCATTGGCTGGGTTGTTGTCGGGGGCGATAATTACGGCGAGGGTTCATCGCGTGAACATGCCGCGATGGAGCCTCGCTATTTAGGTGGAAGGGCGGTCATCGTCAAAAGCTTTGCCCGCATCCACGAGACAAACTTAAAAAAACAAGGAATGCTCGCCTTAACGTTTGCAAGCCCTACCGATTACGATAAGATACAAGAAGATGATGTCATCTCCATACTTGGGCTAGACACTTTTTCACCCGGTGTGCCTCTTGTCATGACGCTTAAGCATGCAGATGGATCAGTTGAATCTATCTTGGCCAATCATACGTACAACAGCAATCAAATTGTGTGGTATAAGGCTGGAAGCGCACTTAACCACCTTGCAAATGTTCACTGATCATGAAGCACTTTATGGAAGGCGCTTAAACTTCTTAAAGTTGGGCTTCCTTTTCTCTTTAAAGGCATTTCTTCCCTCTTGCGCCTCTTCGCTCATGTAGTAGAGCAATGTGGCATTGCCGGCTAAATCAAGAAGCCCAATTTGCCCATCGCAATCTGCATTTAAGGCTGTTTTTAAGCAGCGAAGAGCCAAGGGTGAGTGTTCAAGCATCTCATTACACCATGCAATTGTCTCTTTTTCAAGATCTTCTAGCGGAACGACTTTATTGACAAGGCCCATTTCAAAGGCTTGCTCAGCGCTATATTGACGGCATAAAAACCAAATCTCGCGCGCTTTCTTTTGTCCGACGATGCGGGCTAAATAGCTACTCCCAAGGCCCCCATCAAAAGACCCAACTTTAGGTCCCGTCTGGCCAAACTTTGCATTATCGGCTGCAATGGTAAGATCGCAAACGACATGCAAGACATGTCCTCCACCGACAGCATAACCTGCAACCATCGCAACGACAGGTTTTGGAAGCTGCCGTATCTGCTTTTGTAAATCGAGCACGTTTAAGCGTGGGACCCCATCGCTTCCCACATACCCTTCATCGCCGCGAATCTTTTGATCGCCGCCTGAGCAAAACGCCTCATGGCCCATACCAGTCAAAATCACCACGCCAATTGTTGAGTCATTGCGACAAATGGTAAATGCATCTTGCATCTCGATCACAGTATCCGGTCGAAAAGCATTTCTCACCTCGGGGCGATTGATCGTAATTTTCGCTATCCCCTCCCCTGTCGATTCGAAAAGAATATCTTTATACTGCTTAATCGATTTCCATAAAACAGTTGGAGCTTTTTTTGTCAGCATGTTACCTCAATTTTAACAAGCAAATGGAATTGTGCAAGAGGTCTAATATTGTTTGCAACAAAATATTCATTGATTGATGATATACCGAAACATTAGGATGACTAGTATGGAAATTGAAGTGACAGATAGCGGGCAAGTCGCGATATTTAGGCCGCTCATCAAGCGGATCGATGCCAGCAAATGCGGCGATTTTAAAGAAAAATATGAAGCGCACATCCAAGATGGTTATCGCTTTGTCGCTTTAAACTTATCCCTTGTCGACTTTATCGATAGCAGCGGCCTTAGCGGCATCTTAAGTGTCTTTAAATCGATGTCAAAAGTCCATGGGGCTATGGTCATCTTTGGCGCAAATCCCACAGTCATGAATTTATTTAAACTCACCAGTATGGACTTAATGCTAAAGATCTGCGTCACTAAAGAAGAAGCTGTTGCACATTTAGAAACACTCATCGCAAAAGAGAGTGGCCTTGCTTAATTCATTATTAGATCTTAAGGCTTTCTTAAAATGCGGCGCACTATTGGATATGGGCAATCAAAAAGTTTTAGTTGGATTTGGCAATAGGGAGTGGCTTAAAAAACCAATGGGTCACAATCTTCCCCATTTTTACTTCCCCGATTTTCTTTTAAAGGCAGCAAACCCCTGGTTCACACACCAAAGCTTTTTGGTTGTGACAAAAGAGTCGCTATTAAATTTATTGCAGCAAGAAATTGCTTTAAACCTAGAAACGGCAGTTCGAGATGCTAAATTGGCGCAAGATCTTGAATTAGAATCACTTTTCCGTGGGGCGGGACATTCCCAAGTGGTGAAGGACCGCCTCACTGCAAATGATTCTGGTTCAAGAGATTGTGTCAAGTTAGCGTCTCCAACTGCCGTTTCTAGGTTAAACCTAGAAACGCTTATCACCTGGGATTTTATAAGTGAGCATCAGTTTAAACAAAGCTTTTGCGAGACGAAAATGCAAATTGAAAAGGGCTGCCTCAAAAAGGCTGTGCCATACGCGATGCAAATGGCCAATCATAAGGTAACAAAGTTCCAATTGCAAAAAAGCCTTATCTCTTGTCTAAAGTTTACGCTACAAAACAGATCTTTTATTTATGGATTTTGGGACAATAATGGTTTAAATTCGCATGGAATGCTAGGAGCCACCCCTGAAATATTGTTTAAGCAAAGACAACAAGGAGACATTAGCACCATGGCGTGCGCAGGTACAAAAGCCTCTGATGTACCCTCTTTATCTTTTTTGCTCGACAGAAAAGAGAGAAAAGAACACGCCATTGTAATTAAAGATATTGCAACAGTTCTAAAACACTTTGGCTTAGTCTCCTATGGTAGAAAAAAAGTGGTGACTTTCCGTAAACTTAAACACCTGATCACAAAGATTTTGTTAAAACCTGCAATAGATAAAAAGCTCCCAAGCTTCATCGATCTAATTGAGGCTCTTCATCCAACACCAGCGCTTGGAGTCTTTCCTAGACGACATGGGGTAAAATACTTTACAAGACTTGAAAGTAGGCTAAAAAGAGATCGCTTCGGCGCTCCCGTCGGCTATTATATTCCAAACACCCCTCATTCCAGCTCCTGCTGCTATGTCGCCATTCGCAATATGCAGTGGACATCAAATCAGATCAAATTATTTGCAGGATGCGGAGTGATGGCCTTAAGCCATTATAAGAGAGAGTGGGACGAAATTTTACTCAAATTTTCTGCAATAAAGGAAATACTTGCACTATGAACCTTAAGCTAAATAATGAAACTATCACCTATCAGGTGTTGCAAGCGGCTGTGAATGCAGGAGTCACTGAATTTATTATGTGTGCCGGCTCTCGAAATGTCTCTTTTGTCGAAGCATTACGCCTAGAAGATAGCCTGACCACATATTACTGGCCTGAAGAAAGATCTGCTGCGTTTTTCGCGCTTGGAAGGGCAAGAAGAACCAATCGAGCTGTCGCCGTCATCACGACATCTGGAACAGCTGTCGGAGAACTGCTTCCAGCTACTATGGAAGCCTACCATTTAGGAGTCCCCTTACTGCTAATCACAGCCGATCGCCCATTGAAATTTCGCGGCTCAGGAGCTCCGCAAACGTGTCAGCAGACCCATATTTTTGGAAATTACGTTAAACTATTTCAAGATATCAGTAAGCCATGCAATTGCGATCTTAAGGCGTGGGATTTAGACGGACCGGCACATCTCAATGTGTGTTTGGAAGAGCCACAAAGTCAGGCGCAATTTGTAGGTCAAAAACTTGCGCTGCCAATTCCACCCCCAACCACATTAAGAAAAGTTGATCCACACCAAAATCAACTGCTGGATCGCTTTCTAAATAAAATTAAATATCCCCTTGTGATCGTAAGCGCTCTAAAGGTAGAAGCAAAGGAGGCTGTATGTGCATTTTTACTTAAACTAAACGCACCTGTGATGCTAGAGGGAATCTCCAATTTAAGAGAAAATACGGCATTAAATCATTTAAAAGTGAAGGCGACAGAGCAAATCCTGCAGATGGCACATCGCTTTGAATACCCAATCGATGGAGTACTAAGGATAGGAGGAATCCCTACACATCGCATCTGGCGAGACTTAGAATATAAGGGAGACTCAATCGATGTTCTCGGGATAAGCGAGATCCCCTTTTCTGGCCTTAGCACATCAAATGACGTCATTATGGGAGAAATTGGGCGCTTTTTTTCACATTATGCCCTTTCTAAATCCTACTCGTCTACTCCTTACACTAGATGGATTCAAGAAGATGCAAAATGCTATAGCGAACTTACCTTCTTATTTCGCAATTTCCCTCGCGCTGAAAGCTCAATATTGCACACCCTTTCAAACGAAATCGCTACAAATTCACATGTCTATCTCGGCAATAGTTTGCCGATAAGAGAGTGGGATACGGCCGCCACCCATGAACATAAAAACTTCGATATGAAAGCAAGTAGAGGATTAAATGGGATCGATGGCCAAATCTCCACTTTCCTAGGGTTTTCAAGTGAACACATCGATAATTGGGCAATTCTTGGCGATTTAACGACATTATACGATCTTGTGGGACTTTGGATAAGACCTCAACTAACAAAAAGATCTCTTAACATCGCAATCATCAACAATGGGGGGGCGCAGCTCTTTGCCAAGCTTCATCCCTATCAGGAGATGTTGAATTCCCATCAGTTAAGTTTTGAGCCCCTTGCTGCAATGTGGAATGCTTCCTATCATAAAATAAGGGATATTGATGCGTTTAACAATCTCAAATTGCCTCATAATGGACTTAATATCTTGGAAATTCTCCCGGATAAAGTGGAGTCAGATCGCCTGAATAAGGAGATAAGTTCTATCTATAACAGAACACAAACTGCATATGCATAAGATCTATGCCTTACATGGATTTTTAGGTAAACCTTCTGATTGGGAATCTATTTTTTCAATTCACCCCCTTAAAAACTCGTCATATGCAGTTGATCTTTTCCGCACATCTGCTCTTCCCCCATTCTCACGGGCGCATGAATTAGTCAAAGCAGAAAGCGGCCCAAAAGTGCTACTCGGATATTCCTTAGGAGGAAGAATTGCCTTTCATATTTTGCAAAATCAAATGCATTTTTGGGATGCTGCAATCATCGTCTCTTCACACCCAGGAATAAGCTGCGAAAAAGAAAAGACATTAAGACTTCAAAATGACTTGCAATGGGGGACAAGGTTTGCAAATGAGCCTTGGGATGTGCTTATGCGAGATTGGAATCGGCAGCAAATCTTTCAAACAAGTGGGCACACTTTTGCAAGGGATGAAAAGGATTTTAAAAGGGAGATCTTACAACGGAGCCTTACCACCTATAGCCTTGGAAGGCAAGCAGATTTTAGGCCATGGCTGAAAACGGCTGATATCCCCATTCTTTGGATGACAGGCACAAATGACATAAAGTATTGCCAAATTGCAAATACAGTGGAGTTAAAGCACCCCCTCTCATCAAAAGTGGTTATTCCACATGCTGGACATCGCACTCCTTGGGATAATCCGAGTCGTTTTCTTGACAGTGTGCAAAGTTTCTTAAACAGCTTGTAAAAAACTCTTGTGCTATAGTATCAATTAACCTAAAAACGGCAGTTGGAGACGGCAACTTAACGCAATCTCTTGAACCAGAATCATTTGCAATGGGGTGGTCCAACACCCTCTGGGAATGTCCCACCCCATTGCAAAGTGATTCTAATTCAAGATCTTGCATTAATTTGCCATCTCGAACTGCCATTTCTAGGATTAAGCATATGGAAAAAAACAACATAAAACCTCTCCCCAACAATTTCAAAACGCAACTCTTTGCTTGGCTGCTCGCAATCAGACCTCCCACCCTTCTGATTCCGACCATACAGATTGTGACAGCTTCATCACTTGCCTTTAAATTAAAGGGGACAATCGATTGGCAAATTGCGTTATCAGCTTGGCTTGTGGCTGTGCTGATTACAGTTGGGACAAACCTCATCAACGACGCTTGTGATGACGAAAAGGGATTAGATAAAAATAGCGCCCATTCAAAGCGAAAAGTGATCGCTTTGGGGTATCTGACGAGAGCGCAAGTTTTCAAAGGGGGCTTACTCGCCTTTGCAATGGCTTGCCTTATTCCATGGACTCTTCCCTCTTATGCCTTTACTTGCTTTCTCATTGTCTTATTTTGCTCTTTAATAGGGTATTGCTATACAGCAGGGCCCTATCCAATCTCCTATCTTGGTTTAAGTGAGCTGTTCATTTTAATCTTTTATGGGGGCGTTTGTGTGGGTGTCCCCTACTATGCAATGACACATGTTATTACGCCGGGCATTATCATTGCCTCGCTTCAGATGGGCCTTCTTGCCATTTTGCCAAATGCGCTGAATAACTTGCGCGATATCGATGAAGATCGATTAGCAAATAAAAAAACTTTGGCTGTGAGATTTGGGATCGCCTTTGCTCGCTATGAAATCGTTGCAATCGTTGTAAGTGCCTTTGCCCTTAATCTATCTTGGTTTTTTCTAGGGAGTATAAAGCAAGGGATACTCCCCTATTTTCTACTCCCTCTTGCCTACATTTTTCTTAAAGGGATATGTGGAGAAATCAAAGAAGATAAAATATTAAGATATTTTCTATTAAGCGTATCGATCCATTTTCTCTTTGGCTTAATGCTTTCATTATGATCGATTGGTTGGCTTTAGCAAATGAGGTCTTCTACAACCACACACTTCCTGCAAAAGAAAAAAATGAGTTGTTTGATCTTTTAAAGCGCCATATGCCGGCATCTGTAACTAGTCACATCTTTTTAACAACTTCAGGATCTTCCGGAAAACTCAAATGGGTGGCCCTTTCTAAACAAGCCGTTTTAGTCTCGGCTGATGCAGTCAATAAACACCTGCAAGCATCATCATCAGATATATGGCTCAATCCCTTGCCGCTTTTTCATGTGGGGGGGCTTGGAATTTTGGCAAGAGGATATCTCTCATGTTCAAAAGTCATTGCGTCCTATGAGGCCAATCGCAAGTGGGATGTCCACCATTTTGTAGCCACAGTTAAAGAAACGAAAGCTACATTGACCTCGCTTGTCCCAGCGCAAGTTTTTGATATTGTCTTTCACAATCTAAATGCTCCAAAGTCACTTCGCGCTGTTGTAGTCGGAGGAGGAAGACTTAGCGAAGATATGTACATTCAAGCCATTGCCTTAGGTTGGCCACTTCTGCCAAGCTATGGAATGACAGAGTGCGCCTCTCAGATTGCAACGGCTGATCTATCTTCAATTATCCTAGAAACGGCAGTTCGAGATGGCAAATTAATGCAAGATCTTGAATTAGAATCACTTTGCAATGGGGTGGGACATTCCCAGAGGGTGTTGGACCACCCCATTGCAAATAATTCTGGTTCAAGAGATTGCGTTAAGTTGCCGTCTCCAACTGCCGTTTCTAGGATTATAGCGGGCAAGTATCCTTTACTGACTCCCCTTTCACACCTTCAGGTAAAATCAAGTGAAACAGGAAACTTAATGGTAAAAGGAGCCTCCCTTTTAACTGCTTATATCGATAGCAATTGGCGCGACCCAAAAACTTCTGATGGATGGTTTATCGCAGATGACATCGCCATTTTTTGCGAAGGGAGCCTTAAGTCATGTAGCAGAGCCTACGCATTTATAAAAATCGGCGGTGAAAGTGTCGATCTAAATCGCCTTGACGCTATATTTGAAGATACTCTTATGGCCTGCCAAGGAAATGTTGATGCGGCACTTTGCCCTTTTCCAGATCCCCGTTTAGGTCATGTCATTCATCTTGCAATCGGAACATCTACACACGTATCAAAAGCTTTCATCGATACACTCATAATGACTTATAATGAGCGCGTATTGCCCTTTGAAAAAATTCGATTAACACATTGTGTGCCCTCCATTCCGCGCAGCGCCTTAAAAAAGGTCTTAAGAAGCGAATTGATCAAATTAATCAAATAGACTTCTTTCGAAAGAAGTCTATTTTTCACTTGCTACCAATTACTGTTGTCTCCTATAAGCTGTATATAGTCCTTCCAGCTGAAAGCTGGAAGCAGTATAAATCTCACGAAGCAATTATATGACTGTTACGACATTTGCTACAGAGTTTTCCGAAACTAAAAAATCCTTTCCGATCACCGTTTTGCTTGTCGATGATCAAGCGATTATCCATGAAGCCGTTTTAAGAATGCTAGATGATCAACCTGATGTGACGCTACACTATTGCAGTGAGCCAGCAAAAGCTATGCAGATGGCGTTAGATATTGCCCCGACGCTCATTTTACAAGACATTGTGATGCCAGAGTTTGATGGGATCACCCTTCTTCGTTATTATAGGGCAATAGAGAAATTAAAAGATGTGCCCGTAATTATGCTTTCCGGTGAAGAAAATGCCGTTGTGAAAGCTGAGGCCTTTACTGCTGGCGCAAATGACTATATCGTTAAATTGCCCGATCGTATTGAGCTTGTCGCAAGAATTCGCTACCACTCAACAGCCTATATTCACTTTTTACAGAGAAATTTGGCATATCAACATCTCCAAGAAAGCCAAAAGGCGCTTCATGAAGAATTAGAAAAAGCAGCAAGCTATGTAAGATCGCGTCTTCCAGAAAAATTAAAAGGAAGCGTGATAACAGATTGGCGTTTAATCCCCTCAATAGAACTTGGAGGGGATTCTTTTGGATATCGGTGGCTTGATAGCGATCATTTTGCATTTTATCTTCTGGATGTGTGTGGGCATGGTGTTGGCGCTGCTTTACTTTCCATTACAATTATGAATGTATTGAATTCAGAGTCTTTAGCTGTTGACTACTTTGATCCTGAAACAGTCCTTGCCAAGCTAAACAACACATTTCCAATGGAAGAGCAAAACAACATGTTTTTTACGATTTGCTATGGGGTGTACGATAAGAAAAGCAATCTTTTAACATATGCCTCAGCTGCCCATCCTCCTCCTGTGATAGTGAGGATATTGCCGGACGGGACTAAGTCGTATCGCAATTTATCAGCTCCCGGGGGACCAGTGATTGGGGCTATGGAAGGGTTACGGTTTCCAAAAGCTGTTGTTGATGTGCTTCCTGGAGATATTATCTATATCTTTAGTGACGGCTTATATGAGCTAACAAGAGAAGATGGCACAGTGCTTGAGCTATCTGAATTTGTCAAGATTTTTGGCCTCTTCCCAAATGCGCAAGAGAGTAAACTCACTGAAATAGATAGAGTCCTTGCGTATTCTAAAGGGGTGATGCGTGGAAATCCATTTGCCGATGATGTCGCCTTTGTCGAAATTCGCATAGCAAAGGAGTTAATATGACTGCAGGGCCCTCTTCAGCTGCACATTTAAGTGCAGATTTATCTTCTGTTCTTGCCCAATTTACTCTCTTTGAACAGCTTAAGCCAACAGATCGCGTGCAGCCCTCTTCAAGTGGTGGCTTTGTCAAGTCTTATGGCACATTAGGCGTGCATTGGCTTGGTCGCTATTGGGTTTGTGCAGATAAGCCAGATGTAATCAATTCTTTTGAAGATTTTTTTAAAAAAAAGATTGATGAGTTAAAAGTAGCGCTGCCAAAGGATAGATTGTTAAAGGAGCCTGAAAGTGAATGTCTTTTTAACGTAAGAAATGGTCTTTTAACCTTAACCACGTCTCACCTTGCCGCCTTAACGAATCTTGATGATTCCGATCCAAATTGGCTTTGGGGTGAAGCCTCAAAGCGCCTCTTTTGTTTTTTTCAAGATACCATTGCCCCATATATCGAACAGTGTATTCATCCAGAATTAAGAAATTGCTATAAGCAATTTGAGTTTTTAAAATCAATCACTAGTGGCGAAAAAATCCAAGCAGCTTTTGGCGATGTGAAGTACTGCAAATCAAGCGGCAATAGCAAGTGGATCATGGGTCGAAAGATTCAAGACTCTTTTCGTATGTTAAACTATGCGGACACAAAAGAAGCAATTCTTAGCTTTGAGCAGTATTTGAATCAACTTTTTAATGAATTTCAAACGAAGCTGGGAGAAATTGGGCCCAATTCTCATGGGGCCGGTTGCAGGAGGGTATGTGAGTCAGCCTGGTACGCAAGCTTTGGTCTTCAATCTTTAAGAGCCACCCATCTTTCTCCATCGATTATCTCGGTACATAAGATCGATGATGAAGGAAGCCAAGAAAAAATAAAGCAATATCTCATTTCTGAAATGGATATTGCCTGGGCAAGGGTCTTAGATAAGGCGGATATGTTTTTTCAACAGAACCTTTTACCTATAATTGAGCGCTATTATGATGTGCCTCCTGTGGTCGATAATGATTTTGTTGCTATTCCAACACACGAAGAGCTTACAGCGCGGCTATCTCAAATTGAGGGGGATAGCGCTCAAAAAGAAAGTGAGTTAAGAAGCCGCTTAAATGAGAAAGAACAGGCATTTGAGGTGGTGAATAAGGAGTTAGAGAAAAAATTAAAAGCCGTGCTAGCAAAAGCTGAAGCTGATGCTTTGGTGGCATTAAACACAAAAGGAAAAGATGGGCTAAATCCACAACATGGCCATGGTTTACCAGGATCTACTTTGGGAGAAGCCCTTTTAAGTGGCGCTTTAGAAACTATGAAAGATCAAGAAGAGGAAAAGGCTGCAGTAGAACCTGAGACTGCTCCCTTATCTCCACTTACTTACACATTGCCCCCATTGCGCGATTCGAAAAAAGAGCCATCAGATGTTATTAAAGAGTATTACAGAACAGTAGATGCAAAAAAGCGCAAGGAGGTGCTCCGCGACTTTGAAGCTGCAAGAAAGGACCTTGAGGCTTGTGAAAACGAGTTAACAGCTCTTCATCAGGAAATTCTTACTCGTTTTTTGGGCAGTGGGGAGGGGCAAAAAGATGGTGGTGCTAGTACATTACAAAAGGCTTTACTAGAGCCAGCTTGCGAAGCTTCAACCACATCCCTGCAGCATCAAGCGCCTCAGCAATTTATTGCACCATATGTTGATTTATTATCTCAAAAGTGTGAGCCACTTCATCAAGCTTTAGTGCCGCCTTCTAACCCTCCACCACCTCCTGCCATTGCACCTGTTATTCTCACGCCCAACACGGCATCAGTTATCTCTCAGGTACACGCGATAGAAAAGCGAGCAAAGCCCACCCTGAAAGTTTCAAAAGAAGAAAGAGAGAAGCAGAAATACAACGAAAAGATGACGAACCGTTTGAAAGAGTTAGGAGGACGACAAGATTCTTATCGTAAGAAGGTTGTCGATAGTCTTTTTCCTGGGCGCACCGCACTTATTTCAGATCATGACCTTCCTTTGTATATCAATGCATATATTCAACTGTCAAAGATAGATCTTTTAAACCTGCAACGTCTTTCTCCTAAGCGGCGCAACCACGCAGGAGTTGCAGAGTATATAGAGAAGCACCTTATAAATTTCATCGCAGAAGTTATGGTGCAAGATCATGTAGAAATTGCAACCCTTCAAAATCTTGCGACATGCATTGCACAATCTATCCAGCGGTTAGAAACGGAGGGAAAATGCGTCCATACAGAAACAAGTTTAATTTTTGTTCGTACTGATAAAATGACTCTCAAAAATCTTTTACAGGTTGTTGAAGAATATGTGTATCTGACAGAAAATAAACCTGAATTGGTGTCAATTAAGGATTTTTCCGCATATGTCGAAGCAAATGTTGTACTTTTAGATGCCGATATTCATAAACTTAAGGGTTTAACACTTTTAAGCCGAGAGCAATCAGAGAAAATGACGCTCGAGCAAAGAGCTGCAAGAGATGATGAAGCTGCGAAAATGAAGACAAAAATGGCAATAGCTGATGCCATGAAGCTTAGAAAAATAGAAGAGGCAGAAAAAAGTCTAAAGACATGGTTAAGCCGTCTTAAGGATGCTAAGCAAGTCGAAACTACGAATGCCCCTCATTTAGCTAAATTGGAGCCTAAGAAAAAAGAGATAAGCGATATAAGGGGGTTAATTTTGTTAGTCAGCGTGTCTAAAGACCCCGTAGCGGATTTAAAACAGCACCTTACTCAGCTTGAAAGCGAACTTGCTCAATTAGAGCAAAACAAAAGTGAGATTAACCTTATCAAACAACAAGAGATAAGAGCGATAAAGCCTTTGCTTGTAGCAGCCATTGAATCGCAACCCCCTTTAAATATCTTAAGCAAAAGTCTTGAACAAAAGGAAAAAGCTGCTGAGCCATTAATAAATCAATGTAAGACAAGAGAAGATCGACTTCGAAAACTTATCGAAGAGATGCAGGGTTTAGAAAAGGTAATTTTCAAATACTTAGGGATACAGATTAAAAGCTTTATGGATGACACAACCCTTGAAGTAACAGTTGATGACATTAAGGTTGAAAGCTCTCACGTGGCAAGGGCAGTTAGTGAAAAAATTCATGTGCTACGTGAAAGTTTAGGTGTCCCAACGCCTAAGATAGGATCTCTTGATCAAGTATCAAGACCATCTAAGGATCCTACTCAAGAAAATAAAAACGACGGCAACAAAGAGAAAGAAGCATCTTGCAAAAACCGAGAAAGCGTCTCTACTTTTTTGACTAGTTCAACCTAATATTAATCAAATCTTAATAAAGGTCCATTATGCTTTTGCAAAAGAAACACCTTCAAAAAAAATGGAGTTATCTTGAGTATAAGAATATTTGCCTCTATGGTCTTATTAGGACTTTTTTGCTCCACATCAGCTGCAACATTCGCAGATCATGCAACTGTTGCGTCTAAAGCACTAGCAGAAAAGAATGTATTGGCGGGTGAAAGAGCCGCTACACTTAAAGAAAGGCTTAAAGAGCGTCAAGAGTGCGATGAAGCAGCTAAACAGGATGCATCGGCAAGATCTCTTGCAAACTCTATTTTTCACATCCAACACAATGGTTGTATTCTCAATATCCACTCATCTTCTGTATTTGGCATGCTTATCTTTACTGATGGCTCTATGTGGCAAATTGCCCCGCAAGATCAATATACAGCCTTTTCATGGGTCTCTTTTGATCCTGTGATCATTACGCCAAGCACAATAAAGCAATCAGCTTATCAATATAACATCGCAAACCAAGCTAGCGGCCAAGTGATTCAAGCCACTTTAACAATGGGTCCAACCTACAATGGACCTACTAACCATTGGATCACTGACATCGATCTCATCAACAATCTCGTCTATTTAGAAGATGGAACAAGGTGGTTGATCGGCACTGCCGATAGAAGAATTTTGCGTAAATGGCAAATCAACGACACTGTGATAATCGGTGTTAACAATAACGTGAATGCGAAAAGAGCGCCTCACATTTTGCTAAATGTGCAGATGCTCAATCACGCAACGGCCTCTTGTATATTTCAATAAACATTTTAACAAATAAATAAAGGAAAATATCATGGGAAATTCAAATTCAATACCTGCCCCTGAAGGAGCAACAAGAAGAGAGCCTTATCATGGAGCTCCAGCTGCTGCACAAAATCCTAGCGGCCCGTATGTACACGGTAGCCGTACAGCTGCTGCTAGTCAGACAGCTGCTGCTAGTCAGAACGTCTTTTCAAATGCCGCCTCAAATTCGTATCAAACCGCAGCTGCTGCATCGAACAACCCGAATTCTGCAGCTGCATCAACTCGAGGGTATTCAGCCAGCGCAAGTGCAAACACTGCTGCTGCATCAACTCGAGGGTATTCAGCCGGCGCAGGTGCAAACACTGCTGCTGCAGCCTCATCTGCTAACAATGTCTATAATGCTGCAGGCCAAAGGCGTGCGGGAGATGGATCTGGAGGACAAGCACAAGCTAACAATCAAGGAGCAAGTGCTCAGTACGGTATAAGAAGAGCTTAAGCAATTGCAAAAATAATTATCCTAGATCCGGCAGTTCGAGATGGCAAATTAATGCAAGATCTTGAGTTAGAATCACTTTGCAATGGGGTGGGACATTCCCAGAGGGTGTTGGACCACCCCATTGCAAATGATTCTGGTTCAAGAGATTGCGTTAAGTTGCCGTCTCCAACTGCCGGATTTAGGATTATGGGGAGGAAGAATTTTTAAGAAAAATGACTTCCTCCCCATTGTTCGCTTATCGATCAGGTCACTAAGCAAGCCAACTCATAAGAGTGCGTCTGACATCACTTGGGGTGATAGCATTAATGCACGAGCAAGCGCATCCTTTACAGGGAAAAAAGCATACCTTTTTGGCGACCAGACATTCTGCGACGCTGCCAAGAGGGCGCCATCTTGAGTAGCCGACGTAGGTTCTATCTGTATAAAGGCCAAGCGCCCTTTTGCCAAGCACAGCAGCAAGGTGCAGGGTGCCAGTCGATGCAGCCACTAAACCATCTGCCAATGTGATAAGCCCAAGCATTCCGCTTAAAGTGGTTTGCCCCATGAGATTGATTGCCTGAGGACAGCTTGCAAATAACTTCTGAAAACGCGGTATCTCTTCACGCGTCCCCGTGACTAAGACTTTAATCTTGTCTTGTGGAAGTGTGTTGATCAGCTCGATATAAGACTCCTCTCCCCACTCTTGCCCACTTAAATTAGATCCAGGATGGATGATAAGATTTGAAAACCCTGGCGTTATGTAACGCATTGCCTCTTCTTGCCATGCGGGCTTTATCTGCAGATTTAAGTATTTATGGAGCTCAGAAAGAGGAATGTCTGGATTTGCACCAAGGTGCTTAATAAGTTGTAAGTTAAGTTCAGCTTCTGCCTTTGTCGTATGTCTTCTTGAAAAATTAACAAGTTTATTGCAATACAGCCAACTAAACCATCTGCGCCCAGTTGCAACGCGTTGCTTGATATTAGCCATCTTGGCAAGCTTAAAAAGGCGTTTATTGATGCTTGCATGAATCAATACATCGGCACCTATTTTAGACAGCTCATAAGCTGCTTGCTTTTCTGACATCGTTTGCAATGCATCCCAATTGATAAATCGATCGACATGAGGGCATGCTGACACGATTTCTTCCACATAGGGCCTGCCGAGATACATAATTTCATATGCTGGGTTAACTGACTTTAAAATGCCCGCCATAGGCAATGTTAAAATGGCGTCGCCAATTTTATCCGTTCTTGCAAGGATAATTTTCATTCGTATTCACTTGCCTTTTTATTCATTTGCCTTTTCTAGAGCAAGAGCAAGTGTGTCTACAACCAATGCGTACTGTGGTAAAGACGCAACGACTGCCCCATAGCGAAGTTTGCGCATTTCTTGAATGCGTAAGATAACATCTAATGAACTTTTATTTTGATCTTTGGTATTCAACATATTTTGCATGTCTTTAAATAGACTATGGGCCGCAATAAAAGTTCCGGTGCGTCCAATCCCTGCCGCACAGTGTACAACAATCGGTGAATCCACATAGCGCTCTTCTACTTCGTGAATGAGGCAGAGTAAACTCTCCTTATGAACAACCCCATCATCTGGCCAATTTTCCATGTGGTAATGATAAACAGTCATTGTCTTAGAGCTATCTGTAACGCTAAAAGTGCGAAGCCTAAGCTTCTCTTGTCTGCCTTCCCATTCTTTCACAAGAGTCGTATTAACATGAGTGACCAAAATATTTCCAAAGAGCGCAGTTTTTGCATCGCTTGGCCAAAATTGATCAAATTTTTTATAGTGAACCCCATCGATCACTTCATAGGTATTTGTCAGCGAAATAATAAAACGCGCATCTTCTAGCAGCACCATATGCCAAAACTCAGCGCTCGTCTCTTTTACAGGCCCTTGTGTTGCTATGTAGGATCTGTTGCTAAATTGCATCGGACTTGCATTGATATAACGGCCAGCCATACTAGACACATGGTTGTGATCAAAGGGAAGCGCCCATTCTTCAAATGTGTTTTTTAGATGATTTTCGGGATGTAGAGCAATCGAGCAGCACTCTGGCTTAAAATTATCGTAGTAGCTTAAAGAAAAATGGAGTTGATTTGCAGCTGCTTGCGCCTTTTGCAGCTCTTCTAACAACCCTTCTTTTGACACACCTTCTATTAACATATCTTCTTTAGAATTATCTCTTGCTTTTTTAACGGTTAAAGTGTGGTTTGAATTTGAGGCATTGCCTTGTAGTGACATCATCTTTTTCCTAAAAATTGCGTTGAAATTTATTGCGCTGAAAGTGGCGCTCGATCCCATTTGCCACCTCTTCAGGGTCATCTGTAATTTTAAAAAGATCTAAATCAGACTCTGAAATACACCCTTCTTTAAGAACCACTCCTTTGATCCAATCAATTAAACCAACCCAATAATCCTTCCCCATCAAATAGATCGGAAATCCATGTATCTTTTTAGTTTGTATCAAGGTAAGCGCTTCAAAAAGCTCATCAAGCGTTCCCACCCCTCCAGGAAGAAACACATACCCCTGGGCATAGCGGATAAACATCACCTTGCGAATAAAAAAGTAGCGAAAACTTAAGTTATACTTAATATCGATAAAGTCATTGGCTTTGGCTTCAAATGGCAAATCGATAGCAAGACCGCACGATTTTCCGCTCGCCATTTGTGCGCCCTTATTAGCAGCCTCCATTATACCGGGGCCTCCACCTGTAATTATTGCAAAGCCTTTTAAAGTGATGTGCTTGGCCACATCAACTGCTAAGGCATAATGAGGAGATGTGGGAGGTAAGCGCGCCGATCCAAAAATCGAAACGGATGGACCGATGCTCGTCATCTTCTCAAATCCTTCCACTAGTTCCGATATCACTCTAAAGACTCTCCATGAGTCATTAGAGGGGGAGTCAATAGAGTGGCTATTGCTTTTTTCTAGATCGCTGCTATCCGTCATCTGACATCCGACTTATTTTGTTCTAAAAAGACGTTTCATCACTGCTTCAAAAGACCATTTTTTCTTCCCGCCAGCCCGATTGCCTTGATTTCCATTTGCCACTTCATGAAGGTTTTCAATGGCAATAAAGGCCGACGCATCCTCGCGATGAATCAACTCCTTAAGCTCTGCTAGCTGAAGCCTTTCGGCAATGACATAAAGGATTTCGCGCGCATCACCTGAAAATCCCCCTCTACCATACATCACAGTCAACCCTAAGCCGAGTTCATGCATAATGGCGTCGGCAATGGCTTTTGATTTTGAGGAGATTATAAGCACCGATTTTGTCTCGTCTAATCCTACAATGACAGCATCCATAATCTTGATCACGACGATATAGGCAATCAAAGAAAGAAGTGGAGGATGCCAATCTTGGAAAATCAATCCGGCAGAACAAAAAACGAAAATGTTGCACACGAGAACAACTTGTCCCACTGTAATGCCCGTTTGCCTATTGATGATGATGCCAAGAATTTCCGTGCCATCAATGCATCCACCGTAGCGAATGATAAGACCAATGCCTATTCCTAAAATAGCGCCACCAATCACGACCACCTCTAGCTGACTTCCATGAAAATTTAAAGCATGCAAAGAGTGCAGATAGCCAAGTGAGACCACAAAGACGATGTTAGCAAAAAGCATATGCCAAAGAAAAGTTTTTCCTATGAAGCGGTAGGCAAGGTAGAAAAATGGCAGGGTAAGACCCAGTTGAAATACAGGCAATAAGGTAAGGCCGAAAATGTTGGCTAAGATCATCGCAATACCTACGATCCCACCATCTAATAGGCTATTGGGAACAAAAAACACCTCTAGCGCAAAGGCAGAAAGAAAAGCGCCAACAGCAAGCCAGACGAAATCAAAGATGTAACTTTTTAAGGACTTGGTCGATTGGTGCGGCGAATGCATAGAACTCTACTTTTTTATGATGCCAAAGTATGCCAAAAAAGCACATAAAAAGCAATAGTTATTAGCTCTCCTACACAACTTCCCTATCTTACTTATTTCAAAATACTTATCATAAAAATGAGGGGTATATGCAGAAAATATTTGCAATCAAATTGATCAAAAGATATACTGGTGCTTAATTTTTGTTGGGGCGTATAGCTCAGTTGGTAGAGCTCCTGTCTTACACACAGGCGGTCATAGGTTCGAGTCCTGTTGCGCCCAACATTTTTTGTTTTTGCGGGAGTAGTTCAATTGGTTAGAGCACCGGCCTGTCACGCCGGAAGTTGCGGGTTCAAATCCCGTCTCCCGCGAATTTTTATTTAGTTTTTATTAAGAATTAGTTTTTATCGAGAATTTGTATTTAGTATAAGCATTTCTTTTGCAAATAGATCCACGAGCCGGCACTCTTCCCCTACCTTCCGACCTTATCAATCTCGATCAACTTATCGCTGCGTACTATGACATTAAACCCAATTGTGCCATTGCAGAGCAACGCGTTGTATTTGGCACCTCTGGGCATCGAGGCTCATCTCTTAACGCAAGTTTTAACGAAAACCACATTCTTGCCATCGCGCAAGCAATTTGCCTATATCGATCTGCAAATGGGATAAGCGGTCCCCTTTTCCTTGGAATCGATACTCACGCCTTATCAACTGTTGCAATGAAAACAGCGATAGAGGTATTAGCTGCAAATGGTGTCACTGTCATGGTTGCTGAAAATAACGAGTGGACTCCAACCCCTGTAATTTCCCATGCTATTCTTTCTTACAACAAAAAAAACAAAAGCGCATTAGCTGATGGCATTATCATTACCCCCTCGCATAATCCTCCTCACGACGGAGGATTTAAGTACAACCCTCCCACAGGTGGACCTGCACCTTCTTTTGTGACCGATTGGATTCAAGAAAAAGCAAATGCAATTTTATCTGCCCTTCAATTTAAGCGTATTCCGTATCGACTCGCTCTACAAAGTAGCATAGTAAAAAACTATAACTACATGGACCCCTACATTGAAGATCTATCTAATGTGATCGACATGGAAGCGATCAAAGCAAGCGGTTTATTGCTCGGCGTTGACCCTTTAGGAGGAGCTGGTGTTCATTACTGGGAGAAAATCGCAGAGCGCTATATGATTAATCTGAAAGTTCTCAATTTATCGACCGACCCCCAATTTCCATTCATTCCATTGGATTGGGATGGACAAATTAGGATGGATCCATCATCGCCTTATGCAATGCAAACGCTTATACAATTGCAAAATAAGTTTGATATCGCCTTTGCATGTGATACAGACCATGATCGGCATGGGATTGTCACAAAAACTGAAGGGCTTATTTCCTCCAATCATTTCCTATCAGTCATGATGCAGTATCTTTTTACCCATAGACCAAAGTGGACATCGACTTGTGGAATAGGAAAAACTGTTGTGTCTACGATGATGATCGATAAGATCGCAAAATGGCTAAAACGCCCCTTTTTTGAAACTCCAGTCGGCTTTAAATGGTTTACAGACGGCCTTCTCAATGGATCTTTAGGATGTGTAGGTGAAGAAAGTGCAGGTGCCACTTTTCTTAAAATTGATGGTAGCCCCTTTTCGACCGATAAAGACGGGATCATCTGTTGTCTTCTCGGAGCAGAAATGACGGCGCGCCTTGGAAAAGACCCTTCACAACTTTACAATGATTTAATTCAACAATTTGGTCCCCATTTTTCACAGCGCATCGAAGCTGCTGCCAACATAAAACAAAAAACGTACTTAAAGAATATTACACCTGAAACTTTTCCTTTAAAAACCCTTGTAAACGCGCCTATTACCTCAGTCTTCACTCATATGCAAAAAACTAATATCCCTATCGGTGGCGTTAAAGTTATTTCCGAAAAAGGCTGGTTTGCCATTAGACCCTCCGGAACGGAAAATCTCATTAAAATTTATGCTGAAAGCTTTGAAAGCGATACCCATTTGCGTTCCATCATCGCAGAAGCACAATTGCTATTAAATTAAAATACTTTCTGTGTATAGCATTTAATTTTTATTAATTGCTATAATCCTAAAAACGGCAGTTGGAGACGGCAACTTAACGCAATCTCTTGAACCAGAATCATTTGCAATGGGGTGGTCCAACACCCTCTGGGAATGTCCCACCCCATTGCAAAGTGATTCTAATTCAAGATCTTGCATTAATTTGCCATCTCGAACTGCCGTTTCTAGGATAATATCATCAAGAATATTTGTTGATGAGGTAGTCAATGAGACCTATAGAACCAATGAAGTGCCCCACCTCTCATGTACAGCCACAAGATAAGGGATTTCGCAAGAAACGGCCTGACAAATTATCAATACCGCAGCCACCCTATACAAAAGATCTAATTTCTAGAATAGAAGCTAGCTGCTGTGGAATTAGTCATACTTGCAAATCAAATAGTGCACGAAAGATTAGGCCTACAATTTCCCCTTTAGAAAAATTTTTGACATTGTATGAGGCTAAGAAATGGCTCCCAGGCACTAGGACGGATCTACAATCCAGTATTCAGCAATTGCCGCGCGACATAATTCAATTTGATATTGTTTTACCTGTAAATAGATCACTGAGAGCTCACCTTCAAATTAATGTAAACGGATCTACCATCAAAATAATGGATGGCAAAAATAGCTTAAAGATCGATTTAAGTAAGCATAAAAATGGGATAGTCATCGGAAAAAAACCTAAGAACACATGGAGTACACAAGCTCAGTTTTGGATCGATCATCCATTCATATCTACCAAACATTTACAATTTACTTGGGACGAAAAGTTACAAAGTGTTTGCTATCAGGATCTCAGTGAAAATGGCTCATTAATGGTGGCGGATTTATTATGCAGGGAAAATAGTGAAACTATTCTACATTATCAAACAACTCTTATCGCCTATTACACTGACAATTTTTCTGCAATATTGAAAGAGTTTATGAAAGATTTAGAGTTGAATGATCGCTCTACACTTATCATCGGCAAGCAAATGTTGCACAATTGTGGAGATATCCCATATCAGTGGGGGATAAATATGGCAAGAATTTTTAGTGATCGCAACGACCTAGAAGAATTATTTTACAATGAATTTCAGCAGGCGGCAGTAAAGTTAGATAATGAATTAACAAGAATCGGAATACCTAAAGAAATTGACTTGTCATACTATATCAGTAGGGATTTTTAATGACAATTATTGACCTCTTGCAGCCTCTTCAGGCTGCATTTTAGTTTCTAATATTACCCAGGACTGTTGCAATTAAAACCCTTCAGGCTAGAGATCAGGGCGCTGCCATTCCCCAGCGCCTTGCACTAGGGAATGGCAATTTTTCAGCCCTTTTAGGCTATTTATTTAACGATCTGATTTAAGCTGCCCATGTGACTTGGATCTGCAAACGCTTGAAGAACTTGCGGGACGACGTACAGGATGGATGAGGCCATATTAATCGGAGTGGAAATAATCGTCACAGTAAAATCGATGGCTTCATTGGCAAGGCCGCGTGTATTCATCAAAATCTCATAGATACTATTACCAATCCTACTACAAAACACTTTTCCTTCACCTGATATCAAGGCGTACGGCACACTCAAAATTAGAACAGCTATTGCTGCTGTATGAACTGCAACAAGAAAAAGATTCTTTACACCCCGCCCAATGCAACCTACAGAATTTCCTATTCCATTGCCTAAGAGCCTTGCTTCTTGCAAGATTAAGTCAAGAGGAATAGAGAGTAAGGCAACAGCTCTTCCAAGTATTTGGTGACGACTTGCAAAACTGCAGACACCCTTACCGGTAAGCTTATAGCTGTAAGTACCATCGTAATCCACTTCTTTTAAATTACCCATACCCATCATTTTATTTTGCATATTTTCAATCATTACAATCTCCTTTTTTTATTTTTATGTTTCTTCTTTGATTAATATGTGCTTTTGCACTTTGTGAAAAGCGTTAATCCCCTTTTCCGTAAGACTTTGACATTTGGTAATATTGATAGCAGAAAGATGATGACAACTAGCGCCAATGGCCACTAGACAAGCATCTGAGAGATTAGTATAGCTCACATCCAAATGCTCAAGCAATGGAGCGCTTTGCGCAAGGTCAAAAAAACCTGGGTTGCCGATACGGTGACAATGGGCAATATTTAAGGAAGTGAGATTAACAGCTTTTAAGATTATCTTTAAATCTTCATCGCGTAATTGACTACACCCATCTAAATGGAGTTTACTCAGCTCTTTAAATGCTTCAAGCTCTGCAAAGTCGTGAGAGATAAGCTGCTGATTGTAAGATAAATGCAAACTTTTTAATTCGGGGCAAATCTTTGAAAACTTCCTTAAATCCTCTCCTTGTACCCAGTCACAGTAAGAGAGATTCAAAACTTGGAGCTCCTTTGGTATATCGATAAAACATGGGCAAAAAGTGGTGTGATGGCTTAAATCTAACGTATACAAATAGGGGCATTGCAACATCACCTTAGTAAAGGCCGGGACATCAATCCACTCCTTTGAGCAGGCAATGTCTGTCACAACGCTTGCTAAAGTGCAAAAAGTATCAAGGGCAATCTGTTCAAAATGGGCAAAACGAACCGCTAATCGCTCCGGAAATGGAGCTGTAAGCGTCACCCCTAAATCCTGATCGTTGATAAGCTCCATACTGCGACTTTTAAGCACAAGCCATCCCTTTTGATGGGATTTGATCAGCAAAGCAATTGCGCTTGTCTTTGTGACGTACTTTTGCATCATCTGCTGGGCTAATACACTCACCTCATCTAAAGACATAGAAGTGGCCATATCTAAAATGGCAAATAATTCCTCTTCTCCCCTTTTCCAAAGATCTGCAATCTCTCCATGCCGTGCATAATCGATTACCGAAGAAAATTCATGGTACGTCCATTGATCTAAAACCAAGACGTTTAGTCCATTTTCTCGGCAGCGAAAAAATCCCTCTTTTAATGGCTCTGATATCGTCGAATAAAGGAGCGTATTGACAGCTATTTTAAAGTCCTTTAATCGGATGTACATATTGACCGGAAGATATGACTCTAAAGACGCAAAATTCTTCCGGATAGCTGCTGCTGCTCTTTTGGCAAAGGGTTCTAAAAGCTTATCGTCAATGGACTCTCTTGTTAACCAAGTGAGCGCCCTTTTGATAAAGAATGGGTAGCTATTGACCCAAAAAGGATCTGCTGCGGCCACTTCAAAGAAATCTAAAAAGTCGTTTGGATGCTTAATCAACTTTAAGATAAGCACTTTGTCAGAATCTTTTGCTTTTTCAATGTATCGATTGAGCTCTTTTGGAAGAAAAGATGGTCCTATCATAAACACCTAATCACAGTACCTTGCGCAGCTTCAAATCCTTTTAGAGCGCGCTCGGTCTTTGTATTTATCTTATTTGAGAGCACATACACACAGTCTAATCCATTCCACTCTTCCGCCAGCAATGACTCTGGGATAATGCGGAATGACTCATTTTTTTTCAGTAGCTCACCAAGTGCTTTGTATAACGGGGTGATCTCATCCTTAAGGTAAACCTCATGACAAGGGATGCAAAGAGCCACTTTTGGCCACGCAGTAGGTTCTAATAAATCTCGGGAAATAGACCCTAAACCAAATGTTTCAGAGTTCCAAGCTAGCTCTCCTCCAATGCAAGGATAGCCTTTGACGCCTACTGCAATTTGGAAATACTTTTCCTTTGTGATCAGCTGAGCGCTTAATATGGGATCTGCAACATTTGCCACATCGAATAAGGCAAAGGCCTGGATATCGCCTTGCAAATACTCTCTTAAATGATTTAAATAATCACTCATCACATCTCGACTATAAAGGCTTATGAGTCGCTCATCACCTGGCTCTTCAATCAAATGATGAGTAGATAGCCAACGCGTAAAATGGGAAGAGTTTATCATCTCCCCTTCCCCTAATTCAATTTTACCGCGATAAAGGCATATCCCAATCGAGTGGGTTGCAAATTCTTCCCATAAAGTCTTTTGAAAATGTTCTAAAGAAAGGGCTAAAGAGCGAAACTGTGTATCGCAATTAAGAGGGAAAGAAAGAGCGTTAAACAATCCAAGATCGATATCCCAAAAAATTTTCAGCCCCTTATCAATTGCCTCTTTTGCCATCTGCCTTTCTTCATTCCACATAAGGCTT